>SABC01000176.1 GCA_009929175.1 Bacteroidia bacterium
CTTATTAGCAAACGAGACAAATAAAGAAAAATACTTCCGAAAGAAAGCCTCATACCCTCTCAGATCAAATTTCTCTATCATATAATGAGCCCTCCCATAAAACAAATTTACAAAGAAAATTATTCATCCCTCGAATAAATTAACATGTGCTTAGCTTGCAGATGCTTGCAACTTCCCAGGCGGCATGCATCCCTCGGATAAATTAACATATGCCTGCCTTGCAGATGCTTGCAGCTTCCGGGGCAGACGCATCCCTCGGATAAATTAACATATGCCTGCCTTGCAGAGACTTGCAGCTTCCCGATGGTTTTCAGACTCTTGCAGGGCAGTCATAGATTAATTGGCTGTTCAATACGGCATGCAAGTCATTTGCCCGTGCATCGAGGTTATCTCCAGTCAATGGCTGCCTGGCTCTTTACTGGGCCGGCAGCCGGCTCGGTGTCCGGGATAACCTCTGCCCGTGAATAACTTGCCAGCAAACAATGTCTCTAAGCAGAGTGGATCAATTGCCACACGAAGTACAAAACAAAGGAATAAAACCCAGCTAAGTAGCTGAAAATGCAGGGAAAGCTGCAACTAGCACATTATATGCAAGTTGTTAATTTATCCGAGGGATCAGTCTTGTGAGAAGCTGTAACAAGCACATTATCTGCAAGATGTTAATTTATCCGAGGGATCAGTCTTGTGAGAAGCTGCAACAAGCACATTATCTGCAAGTTGTTAATTTATCCGAGGGATCAGTCTTGTGTGCGTTTGGTTTTTTTCTAAATTTACATAAAACTTAAACTATGAGGATTTTTGGGCGTTTTGGGGTCAAGAGGCTGGTGAGCTTTGTGGTTACTCCGATTGTGGTTATTTATTTGATGTTTTTTGCGGGGATTGCGCCGGAAAGTCCACTGATAGCATACACGCTTGGGGTGGCTCTGCTTATGGCTGTGCTTTGGATTACTGAGGTGGTGCCTTTGGCTGTGACTTCGTTAATTCCGGTGGCTTTGTTCCCGTTGTTTGGAATAATGGATGGGAGGGCGGTTGCAGCGACCTATTTCAATGATGTGATTTTCTTGTTTATGGGTGGGTTCCTGGTCTCTCTGGCCATGGAAAAATGGGACCTGCACAAGCGGATTGCATATAACATCCTCTGCTTTACCGGTACCAGTCCTGCGCGCATTTTACTGGGATTTATGCTGGCGTCGTTCTTTCTCTCTATGTGGATTTCAAATACCGCGACTGCGATGATGATGTTGCCTATTGCGATGGCTATAATCAGGCAGTTGAACGAGTTGATGAACAATAAAAGCTCTGCACGGTTCTCTGTGGGGATATTGCTGGGCATTGCCTATAGTGCGTCGGTCGGGGGAATGGCGACGTTAGTTGGAACTCCGCCTAACTTGTCCTTTATGAGGATTTTCCATATCTATTTCCCGGATGCACCGGAGATCTCTTTTTATAAATGGATGCTTTATGCTATTCCTGTTGCAGTGCTTATGTTCCTGTTTATATGGGCTTTACTCTACACCTTTTTTAGACCTAAAAGAGAGGAGTGGCGGGATGTGCATAAAAACACTTTCCACGACCAGCTAAAGGAGATGGGAGGGAGGACGTATGAGCAAAATCTTGTTTTTGTGGTTTTTGTGCTTTTGGCGGTTTTGTGGATAAGCAGAGCCGATTTGGATTTTGGTTTTGTGATGATCCCGGGATGGAGCAATTTGCTGCCTACAGCAAAGTTTGTCAATGACGGGACCGTCGCGATATTTATGGCACTGATTCTTTTCTTTATACCGTCTCGGTCGGCAAAGGGAGATACAGTTTTGGAGTGGGAGACTGCTTCAAAATTACCGTGGAATATTTTGCTGCTGTTCGGGGGTGGGTTTGCACTTGCCACGGGATTTAAAGAGAGTGGTTTGTCTTTGTGGTTTGGAGGGCATCTTTCGGGAGTGGCCAACTTACATCCTTTTTTGGTTGTTTTTATTATATGCTTGTTGATAACCTTTTTAACTGAGCTGACCTCCAATACCGCTACAACCGAAATGGTTCTGCCGATTTTGGCAGGTATTGCATTAACAACCGATATCAATCCTTTGATGCTTATGATTCCTGCCACCATGTCGGCCTCAATGGCCTTTATGCTGCCGGTTGCCACCCCTCCCAATGCCATAATTTTTGGGACCGGGCTGGTGTCTGTAAGGCAGATGGCTGTTACCGGATTGTTAATTAATTTGGTCGGAGCTGT
>SABC01000177.1 GCA_009929175.1 Bacteroidia bacterium
CCGCACCATCGCCGACCTGGACAATTCAGCAAAAATTTTGGTATCACACCTTGCCGAGGCCATTCAGTACCGGGCAGCATCCCTCGGATAAATTAACAAGCCGCTGCTTTGCAGTGGCTTGCGGCTTCACGGGCAGGGTGCATCCCTCGGATATATTAACAAGCCGCTGCTTTGCAGTGGCTTGCGGCTTTTCGCACATTTCCAGCAACTTAGTGTGAGTTTTTTTCTCAAGTGGTGCCCGTCGCCTAAATCAAGAAACAAGCATAACTAACTGGAAATGACCGGAAAGCCGCAACAAGCACAGAATGTGCGTGTTGTTAATTTATCCGAGGGATGCATCCCCCCACCCCCCGCAGGGGGTCTGCCTGAGCGGCCCTGTAAGGGCCTGGAAATGACCGGGAAGCTGCAATACGCACAGAATGTGCGTGTTGTTAATTTATCCGAGGGATGCATTTCTTTTTTATCTTTGTGGGATGAATGATATCAGGATTGAGAGTTTAAAGGAGCTGGGGGAGGCTGCCAGACTTTTTTTGGATGGGATTGGTGAAAGCAGGGTTATCGCTTTTTACGGGGCAATGGGGGCCGGCAAAACCACCTTCATCAAGGCTTTATGCGATGTGTTGGGGGTAGAGGACGATGTTAACAGTCCTACTTTCAATATCATTAACGAGTACAGGGCTGAGAATGGCGATGCTGTCTACCATTTCGATTTCTACCGTATAGAGAAGGTATCGGAGGCAATGGATATTGGTTTTGAAGAGTATGTTTACAGCGGGGATTTATGCCTGATTGAATGGCCCCAAAATATAGAACAGATATTGCCCGTTGATACTCTCAAAGTGCAGATATCTGTTCTGGATGATGGTTGCAGGGTTGTTACCTTTTAGTTCTCGGGGTAGAGAAGGTATGGCCTGCGCTGGATTTTGAATTTCTCAACGTCATCGGCCCACATAGCCTTGATTTCGGCTGCAGATTTCCCTTGCTTTATCATTTTACGGATGTAGTCACGCCCGCCAAGCAATTCGAAGAACGAACGGAAAAAGTGATCGTCCAGGTTGAGGTTATTGTAGGCGTCAATCACATATTCCAGGTTGATGCCGGCTTTGTTGATCTCCTCTATTGATGGTTTCTCGCTGAGGTCCACTCCATAACACTCACGGTCGAGTTGTGGAGGGAATTTGGCTCCGGGAATGCTCCTTGGGGTGAACTTGAAATCGTAGCCCTTCATGTTGGGATGTCCGTATACCTGGAATGGTTTGTCGGTTCCCCTGCCTAAACTGACAGGTGTAGCCTCGAAATAGCAGGTGGATGCATACAGGTATATGGACCTCATGTTAGGAAGGTTGGGAGAGGGGCTGACAGGCAGTTCGTACATGGTTGCATGAGTGTAATTCTTGCATTTTATAACGGTAACATCGCACTGGACACCGTTTGCAAGCCATTTTTCCCCGTTGATCATTCCGGCAAGTTCTCCAAGAGTCATCCCGTGTACGGTGGGGATTGGAAGCCAGCCAACACCGGATTTGTATTTCATATCCAGGATAGGCCCGTCTACATAAAAGCCAAGGGGATTTGGCCTGTCCAGCACAATCATCTTCACATTGTTCTCTGCACAAGCTTCCATCATGCGGGCCATGGTTGTAAGGTAGGTGTAGTACCTAAGACCAACATCCTGCAGGTCATAGATCATAACATCTATCTCCTTCATGAGGCTGGCTGCAGGTTTGCCTGTATTGCCCTCGTACAGCGATTTGATTGGAATACCGGTTTTTTCGTCTACAGAACTTGCAACATGTTCACCGGCATCGGCATCTCCGCGGAATCCATGTTCCGGAGAAAGGATTGCCACGATATTCACTTTAAGGCTCACAAGTGAGTCTACCAGGTGAGTGTTGCCAATGATCCCTGTCTGGTTGGTAAGGACCGCAACTTTTTTGCCTTTGAGAAGAGGCAGGTATTCGTGGGTAGATTCGGCACCGGTTATTACATTTTGCGCAAATGCAGAGATACTTACAGCAACTGCAATGGCAAGGATAATAATTCTTTTTGTCATAATTGATGTCGTTGGGGTTAGTATTGTTTTTAATAAATGTTTACAAGAGCTAAAGGTAGTAAAAAATCAGATGACCTCTATGTGGTAGCTGCCATCCTGTTTTTGTGTATGGCCAATCTTGGTGATATCCATTTTTTGGGCAGAGGCAAAAGCTTTGAAT
>SABC01000061.1 GCA_009929175.1 Bacteroidia bacterium
TGAAAAAGCTCCTGAAGGATAAGAAATATCGCAATCAGGAGCTTGACGAAGATTCTGCCGTATTACTTTTTAACTCGGGTAACTTTAAGTTTATCAGGACTTTCTCCTTTCTTTAAACCTTTCTTGTCCAGTCCTATCTCTATTGTGTCACCCATTTTGAATGAGCCACCTATAATTGCCTCGGCAAGTGGATCTTCAATATGCTTTTGTATAGCCCTTTTAAGAGGCCTTGCCCCGTATTGAGGGTCATAACCGGCATCGGCAACAAATATTTTGGCATCGTCCTTCAAAATAAGCTTGTAACCTGCCATCTCTACCCTGCGATAAAGATCGTCTAGTTCGATGTCAATTATCTTGCAGATATCCTCTTTTGTAAGGGGATTGAATAGTATCTGTTCGTCCAGCCTGTTTAGGAATTCCGGAGAGAATGTCTTCTTGAGAACCTTTTCAATAATGAAGCGGTTGTTGTCGGTTATGTTTCTTTTGGTAACGTTTGAGAATCCCATGCCGGCACCAAAATCCTTAAGTTCTCTGCTGCCTGCATTTGAAGTCATTATGAGCAATGTGTTGCGGAAATCAATATGCCTTCCGTTGCTGTCGGTCAAACGGCCTTCGTCCAATACCTGCAAGAGGATGTTGAAGATGTCGGGGTGGGCTTTCTCGATCTCGTCCAGCAAAATCACAGAATAGGGTTTCCTGCGCACCTTTTCACTCAGTTGTCCTCCCTCTTCGTAACCGACGTAACCCGGAGGGGCACCAATCAGACGGGAAAGTGCGAATTTTTCCATGTATTCACTCATGTCTATTCTTATGAGGTTCTCTGCCGAATCAAACAGGTATTCAGTAAGGATTTTGGCTAGCTGGGTTTTACCAACTCCCGTGGGCCCCAGGAAAAGGAATGTCCCGATCGGTTTGTTAGGGTCTTTAAGACCGGCCCTGTTACGCTGTATTGCCCGGACAACCTTATCTACTGCCTCGTCCTGCCCAATGATTTTGGTTCTGATCTGCTCACCCATTATATTGAGACGGTCTCCCTCTTTTTGGGCAAGGCGGTGAACAGGCACATTGGTAATCATGGAAAGTACCTCGGCAACATCATTTTCGTTTACCTCGTGCGGGTTTTGATTTTGTTCTTCATTCCATTTACTTTGAGCCTCTTCCAGTTCTTTTATCTTAACAACTTCGAGGTCCCGGAGCTCGGCAGCCCTTTCGTATTGGTTTAGGGCAACAACAGAACGTTTGTCTTCCCTTATCTGTTCCAGTTCCTGCTCAATCTTAGAAATAAATTCCGGTACCTTCAAATGCCTGAGATGTACCCGGGAACCGGCTTCGTCAAGGGCATCGATAGCCTTGTCGGGCAGGCATCTGTCTGTAATATATCTTTGTGACAATCTTATGCAGGCAATAAGAGCCTCTTCGGTATATTTGACGTTGTGGTGTTTTTCGTACCTCTGCTTGATGTTGGACAATATATCATATGTCTCTTCGTATGAGGTGGGGTCTACCATTACTTTTTGAAACCTTCTTTCAAGTGCACCATCTTTCTCTATGTACTCCCTGTATTCGTCAAGTGTGGTGGCGCCGATGCATTGTATCTCTCCCCGTGCTAGTGCGGGTTTGAGCATATTGGCTGCATCCAGAGAGCCGGACGCACCTCCTGCACCCACCAATGTATGCAATTCATCAATGAACAGGATTATCTGAGGGTTTTTTCCAAGTTCGTTAAGGATTGCCTTCATCCTCTCTTCGAACTGTCCCCTGTACTTGGTTCCGGCCACAATTGACCCGATGTCCAGGGATACAATCCTTTTATTCAACAGGGCCCTGGAAACCTGCTTATGGGCTATCCTGATAGCAAGTCCTTCGGCAATGGCCGATTTACCAACGCCCGGCTCGCCGATTATGACAGGGTTGTTTTTTTTACGCCTGCCGAGGATCTGTGCCAGCCTTTCGATCTCTTTTTCCCTGCCAACAACAGGGTCCAGCTTTCCTTGGGAAGCTGCGTTGGTAAGGTCAAAGCCAAAACTGTCAATAACCGGGGTGTCTGATGGTGATTTCTGGAATTTACTCCCTTTTTGTGGTGCCTCGGGATTCATCCCCTTTGGCCTTTCTGCCTCCTCGTCGTATTGTGCAGAGGAGCCCGGTCCTGGAATCTGCGTTCCTTTAAGAGAGGCTTGTATGTTGTCGTATGTGATTTGAAGATCCTTAAGCAAACCAACCGAAAAAGAGTCTTCGGCCCTGAGAATTGCCAACAGCAAGTGAAGAGGACCAGGTTTGCCTTGCTCGAGCGCACGTGCCTCCAAGTACATTACCCTTAGTGAGCTCTCTGCACCTTTGGACAGGTTTATTTTGTCTGATTGTTCAAACGGAACAACCTCGCCAACCTTCAGTTTTTGTTCAATGGTTTTCTTTAAGTTGCCGTAATCTACCCCCATTTTTGCAATCATTTCAAAAGCAGAGTTGTCTTGATGCCGTAAGATGCCCAGGATCAGGTGATCTGTCCCGATGGTGTAGCTTCCAAGCCTCATCGCCTCCTCTTTGCTGTAAGAGATAATTTCATTAAGTTCGTTTGACAATTGCAGGTTCATTTTTATACTTTGTGTTTTCTAAGTGTTCCCAATAAAGACAATTATATTTTCAATTTGTTCAAGAGATTTTTTCTTTGTACTTTAGCACCTCTTTTTTAAAAATGAAATTGCAAATATAAGATGATTCAGGAATCTGAGAACAACTCAAGAATTATTAAAATCAACATTGAGGATGAGATGAAAAGTGCCTACATCGATTATTCGATGTCGGTGATTGTCTCCAGGGCTTTGCCCGATGTGAGGGATGGTTTTAAACCAGTCCACAGGAGAGTGTTGTACGGTATGTATGATCTCGGATTGACTTCGGGGGCCGGTTTCAAGAAATCAGCCCGTATAGTAGGTGAGGTTCTTGGAAAATACCATCCTCACGGTGACTCCAGCGTCTATGAGGCAATGGTGCGTATGGCCCAGGAGTGGAGCCTAAGGTACATGCTTGTCGACGGACAGGGAAACTATGGTTCCATTGACGGGGATTCTGCCGCGGCAATGCGTTATACGGAGGCGAGGTTCCGCAAACTTGCCGAGGAGGTGCTTGCCGATTTGGATAAGAATACAGTTGATTTTAAGCCAAACTTTGATGAATCGTTGCAAGAGCCTGTGGTACTGCCTGCCAAGGCACCAATGTTGTTGCTTAACGGAGCATCGGGTATTGCTGTTGGTATGGCTACCAATATGCCTCCTCACAACTTGTCCGAATCTGTGGATGCAATATGTGCATATATAGACAACAAGGAGATTACAACAGACGAGTTGCTGGAACATATAAAAGGTCCCGACTTCCCGACCGGCGGAATAATCTTGGGTTACCAGGGTATAAAAGATGCCTTTGAGACAGGCAAGGGCAGGATTGTTGTGAGGTCAAAGACCGATATAGAAGTGAGCGACAGTGGTAGGGAAACTATAGTTGTGACCGAAATCCCCTACATGGTAAACAAGAAGGAGCTCATTGAAAAGATTGCAGAGCTGGTCGAGGAGAAAAGGATTGACGGTATCGCCTATGTCAATGATGAGAGTGACCGTACAGGAATGAGGATCGTTATCAGACTCAAACTGGGTGCCGTTGCTAATGTCGTTCTCAACACCCTCTTCAAAATGACCCCGATGCAGTCAAGCTTTTCGGTCAATAATATTGCATTGGTGGAGGGAAGGCCAAGGATGCTCAACCTTAAACAGATAATCAAATATTTTGTACGCCACCGCCACGATGTGATAGTGCGCAGGGCCCAATTCGAACTGGAGCAGGCCCAAAAGCGGGCACATATATTGGAGGCATTGCTGGTCGCTTTGGACCACATAGACGAGGTTATAGCAATAATCAGATCTTCCAAAACAGTCGATGAGGCAAAGGGCAGGTTAATGGAAAGGTTCTCATTCTCCGAAACCCAATCCTCTGCAATCGTTGAGATGCGCCTGAGGCAACTTACAGGGCTTGAAAGGGAAAAACTGCAGAATGAGTACGATGAGCTTATGAAGCTAATCAATTACCTCAACGAAGTGCTCTCAAGTTACGACCTGCAAATGCAGATTATCAAAGATGAGCTGAACGAACTTAAGAGTAACTATGGCGATCCAAGGCGAACAATAATAGAGCCATCCGCCGAGGATTTTAATCCCGAAGATTTCTACCCCGACGAAGATGTTGTTATTACCATTTCAAGGCTTGGATATATAAAAAGGACCCCATTAACCGAGTACAGGACACAGAACAGGGGCGGTGTGGGTGTCAAAGGCAGCAATACCAGGGATGAGGACTTCATAGAGCATATATATGTGGCAAACATGCACAGCACAATGCTCTTCTTTACCCAAAACGGCAAATGTTTTTGGCTCAAGGTTTACGAAGTGCCCGAAGGCTCCAAGGCTTCGAAAGGGAGAGCAATTCAGAATGTGCTTAACATCAGCCAGGACGACAAAGTCCGTGCATATATCAATGTCCCAAAGCTCAATGACCAAGAGTATATTAACAACAATTACATTGTGCTTGCAACCAAAAAGGGAATTGTTAAAAAAACAACCCTTGAGGCATACTCCCGGCCAAGGGCAAATGGTGTGAATGCTATAACAATCAGGGAAAACGATGAGCTGTTGGAGGCTGTGCTCACTAATGGCAACAGCGAAATATTGCTAGCGTCAAAAGAGGGTAAGTGTGTGCGCTTCAACGAAAGTGAGGTGAGGCCTATAGGTCGTACGGGGGCTGGAGTTAAAGGCATCAACATCGATGAAGATAACGAAGTAATTGGTATGATATGTGTTAAACCGGCTGATGGAGAGCCGTATGACAGGCATATTTTTGTGGTGAGCGAACATGGATATGGCAAGAGGTCATTGTTGGAAGATTACCGGATTACCAGTCGAGGAGCCAAGGGTGTCAAGACTTTAAATGTAACAGATAAAACTGGCTCACTTATTGCAATAAAAGATGTTAACGATGATAACGACTTAATGATAATAAACAAATCGGGAATCACCATAAGGGTAGCAGTATCCGATATAAGGGTTTCGGGGAGGGCAACACAAGGAGTTAAGCTTATCAATATTAAAGAAGGTGATAGTATTGCTGCAGTTTGTCCTGTAAATAAAAGCGAAGAAAAGCTCATCGAAGTTGATGCAAACGAAATTTAACCAATAAACAAACATATTGTTAATTTTAAAAATCTGAATATCCAAATGAAAAAATTATTAATTGCACTAATGCTGTTCGCGGGAGTTCAGCTTGCAGCACAAACCAAAGATGTTGCCGATGCCCTTAAGGCGTTTGAGCGTGCAAAAAGCAGTGCTGATAATGCAAAGAAGGCCACCAATCCAAAAACCTGGACGGACCTTGCTGCTGCTTATGCTCAAGTTTATGATGCTCCTATCAAATCCATCTGGCTTGGTGCATCACAAATGGAGATAAAAGTACTCCTTAAAGACCAAAGGATTGAAAAATCCGAAGAGGTAGAGATCAACGGTACAGTTTACCTGGCAGATTTCTATACAGATAAAGTATTATATTACAGTCAGGCAGGTGAGTTGGCAGCTTGGAAGGTAACCAAGCAGTACTTGGATGAGCCTCTGCTCGAAAACAGTCTTGACGCACTGAATAAAGCCATTGAGGTAGACACCAAGCAGCGTAGTACTGCAGATGTGAAAACCCAGCTTGAGGCCCTTAAAAGCCGTTACTTTAACGAAGCCATGTCGGCATACGCGCTGGGGAGTTTCAAAGAGGCCTCAGTTGATTTCGAAAAAGCCGCCAACATTGGTGCCCACAAACTCATCGGACAAATTGACACAGCTTTGATTTACTATGCAGGTATGACAGCTTTCATGGCACAAGATCACGACCGTGCCATTGAGTTTTTCAACAAAGCCCTCGAGCACGATTACGATGCCGCAGGTGATGCATATTCATACCTGGCCGAGTCATACAAGGCAAAGTCCGATGTTGCAATGGCAAAAGAGGTCCTCAACAGGGGCTTCAAAAAATATCCCAGCACACAAAGTATCTTGGTTTCACTTATCAACACCTACCTGGAGTCAAATGACGATCCCAACAAGATCCTTGAGTTGATCCATCAGGCACAAAAGAATGAACCAAACAATGCAACCTTGCATTATGCCGAGGGCAATGTTTGGAAAAACCTTGGCGAACTGGATAAAGCTATTGAGAGCTACAAGAATTCAGTTAAAATAGACGAGAACTACTATTTTGGATTCTTTGCAATTGGTGCTGCTTACTATGATAACGCTGTAGAGCTGCAAGCAAAGGCAGCCGATGAGATGGATGACGCAAAATATGAAGCTATGGTAAAGGAGCTTGAGGCCAATCTGGAGGCTGCAATAGAACCTTTTGAAAAGTGTTTTGCAGCAAGTCAGGATGAAGAAATAAAAACCGTTGTAGCAGAATACCTTAAGAACATCTATTTCCGTTTCAGAGAAAAGAGTGCAGAGTACATGGCCGGGTACGAAAAATACAATGCTTACGGTGCAAAAACCGAATAATCTGAACAATACATTACATCAAAGGTGACCCTTAATAAGGTCACCTTTTTTTATTCCTGAATATTATCGGTCAGTTTTTGGACCAACCTGAAGTTGGAGAAAAACTCTCCTGCAAATACCCGGATCACGGTATAGACCGGGATTGCCACCAGCATACCCAATACTCCGGCTATCCCTGCAGCTATTAAAATCACCAGGAATATCTCCAAAGGGTGTGCCTTTACGCTGCTAGAAAAGATAAATGGCTGAAAAACGAAGTTGTCAACAAGCTGGGTTGTCCCAAAAACAGCAACCATTCTAATTATCAGGGATGAAGTGTCCATTGTCAGTGAAACCTGTGTGGTAAGGGTAATCAAGATACCTGTTGCGGCACCAATCCAGGGACCAATGTAGGGAATTGTGTTGAGCACTCCTGTCATGAAGGCAAGTACCAGGGCGTAGGAGAGATCCAGCCCTGCAATGAAATGGAGACCTATGGTGTTTAGGATGGTTATCGAAATAACCTGGATGCTTACACCAACGAAATACCTTACTAAAAGATTGTTGACAGATTTTAATGCCCTCCTTGCATTTTGTTCGTACTTCTCGGGAAACAGGGCAATAACCATGTTGTCAAACATATTTTGCTCCTTTAGAAAAAAAAATGTTATGAAAAGAACAATCAGGATTCCCATTAAAGTATTTAACAACAGGGTAGCAACAGATGCAAATACAGATGCCAGGGTTGATGTTGTAAACACCTTTTTGATTTCCTCAAAAATAATGTTTTCTACCTTGAAATCTTGACCGATAGACGGGAACAGATCAATTATTGTATTGTTTATATTTATGAATGGCTCAGAAATAGTAACCCCAATTTCTTCAATATCCAGAGATGCAACATTAACAAAAAAAGAGCCGAGCAGAGGTGCAATTACCAGGAACAAAGAGAGGAAAATTCCCAAGATTACTAAAAGTGTGAAAAGGGCAGCTACAGAACGTGGAAAATGAAACCGCCTGAACCTGATGTGCATTATTCGTTCCATCAGCGGTTTTCCCATCAAGGAAATAATTGCCGAGATGAGGATGTATACCACAATGTTTCCGAAGTACCATGCAACGAATCCTATTGCAAGGGTTGCTGCTATACCGATTATATACTTGACAAGCTTATTCATAATAAGGGGGGATTACCTATCAAAAGTAATAATTTTTTGTAAGTTTGTAATGAGATCAATATAATTTAAAATTTATGAAGCGACTACAACTACTATTTGTGTTTTTTTTGTTGAACCTGGCAAACCTGAGTGCCGATGAGGGTATGTGGCTCCCGGCACTAATCAAGGATCGTATACCGGATATGCAGTCAAAGGGTTTCAGGCTTACTGCCGATGATCTTTACAGCATAAACCAAGCGTCCCTCAAGGATGCGATTGTACATTTTGGAGGAGGCTGTACCGGTGAATTAATATCTGACGAGGGGCTGTTGATTACAAATCATCACTGTGGTTTTGGACAGATACAGTACCACAGCTCAGTAGAGAACGACTACCTTAAGGATGGTTTTTGGGCCCGTTCAAGGGAAGAGGAATTACCCAACCCCAATCTTACAGTAAGGTTTTTAGTTAGGATGGAAGATGTAACCAATGATGTCCTGAACGGTTACAAATCTACAATGAGCGAGAAAGAACGTATTGCCCTGGTCTCCGAAAAGTCAGACCAAATCATAAATAAAGCTACAGAAGGAACCCATTATCAGGCAAGGGTAGAGTCATTATACTATGGGAACCAGTTTTTTCTATTTGTATATGAAACATATAGCGATGTCAGGCTGGTTGGTGCGCCACCCTCATCCATCGGCAAATTTGGAGGAGATACCGACAACTGGATGTGGCCCAGGCATACAGGGGATTTTGCGTTATTCAGGATTTATTCCGATAAAGACAATAAGCCTGCCCCTTTTTCCAAAGAAAACGTACCGTACAAACCCAAAAAGTTTTTCACGATTTCGGCCAAAGGTGTGAATGAGGGAGACTTTACCCTTGTTTATGGTTATCCTGGGCGGACCCAGCAATACATACACTCGGATGCAGTTCGTTATATATTGGAAACCTCGAATCCCCACAAAATCAACCTGAGGACCAAAAGGCTCGAAGTTCAAAGGGAGGAGATGTCAAAAAGTCCGGAGGTTCGTATTAAGTATGCTTCAAAAAATGCATCTGTATCAAATGCCTGGAAAAAATGGCAAGGCGAATCAAAAGGCTTGGTGCGGTTAAACACAATAGATCAAAAACTCTCATTCGAGAAAGGGTTTGACGAGTGGGCCAAAGGAAATAAGGAGTACGAAGGAATCATAAGGAAAATTGCCCTGCTTTATTCAAAACTTGAACCATATTCATTTGCAACAGATTATTACAACGAGGCAATCAACGTGAATGAGATATACAGGTTTGCAGGGTCACTATCCAATGCGATCAGAAGAGGCTCTAAGATGACTCCCGAGGTGTTGGCCCAAAACATCCGTTCAATATCAAGCTCTTTTTACAAGGACTACTTTACACCAATCGATTATAAATCATTTGTTTCGTTAGTAAATGAGTACAATATAAATGTACCAAATGACATGAAGCCTGCCTACTTCCGTGACATAATCAAGGAGCTGGGTTCTGTCGAGGCATTTGCTGAGCACATTTTCGGCAAAACCATTCTTGCAGATTCCTCTGCGTTGTTTGGAGCCATTTCCGGAGGTGTGACAGAAGAGACTCTTGCCAATGATCCGGTTTTTGTAATGTACAATGAATTCTCGGCTTTCCAGGCTGGAACAATCAAACCGGTGTCTGATTCTATCAATGAAGAGCTCAACCTGCTCTACAGGACATATATGAAGGGACAGATGGAATATGCAAAGAACAAGGAGTTCTACCCTGACGCCAATTCAACCCTCAGGATTGCATATGGCAATGTTAGTGGTTACAGGCCTTCAGATGCTGTTTATTACAAACATTATACAACATTGGAAGGGATAATGGAAAAGGATAATCCACAAGTGTATGACTATGATATTCCACAGGTTCTCAGGGATGTATATAAGAAAAAGGATTTTGGTCCATGGACCGTTGACGGTACTGTCCCTGTCTGTTTTGTTGCAACCAACCATACATCAGGCGGCAACTCCGGCAGTCCGGTGATCAACGCAGACGGAGAATTGATTGGAATAAACTTTGACAGGGTGTGGGAGGGTACAATGAGCGACATCGCTTTTGACCCTGCAATGTGCCGTAATATAAGCCTTGATATTCGCTATGTACTGTTTGTGGTGGATAAAGTTGCAGGAGCTTCCAATTTGATCGAAGAGATGGTTATTTCCAGATAGCTGATGAATAACCTTTATAATAAAAGAGACCGGTGTAATGCCGGTCTCTTTCTATATCATGATTATCAAACTGCTAGTACTCTCTTGCAGGACGGTCGTTTGCCATGGCAACGCTGATTGTGCGTCCCATGTGCTCCGTGCCGTTTAGGGCTTGAATAGCTGCATTACCCTCAGACTCATTGGGCATCTCAACGAAGCCGTAGCCTTTGGAGCGACGAGTGTCGCGATTGATAATGATTCTGGCAGAAGTAACTTCGCCATAAGGTGCAAAAAGTTCGGCTAGATCCTCTTTCTTAGCACGGAAACTTAGACTTGAAACGAAAATGTTCATATGAACGGAAATAAAAAAGTTATAAAAAAAGGTTGATTAACATTACAAAGGTATACAAAAAACTTATTTGTCAAAATTTTATGACATTTATTGAATGCTAATTACTCCTCGTCTCCGTTTCCGTCAAAACAATAGGTGCAAATGGTCTCCCTGGGTAATCCAATGGCTCTTATTAAAGTGTCTACACTGTTGAATTTGAGGCTCGAAAGAGAAAGCTCTTTTTCAATCATAGAAACCATCTCTTTGTGCTGCTCGCTGCTTGAATCAGAGTATTTATCCAGGTTTTTATCATGGCTACCCTCTTTTTGACTGATTATCCTTCTTGTTATTAGTTCCATAGGTCCGCGGGAAGCCGAAAAGTTGAGGAATTTGCAAGGATAAATAAGAGGGGGACAACTAATGCGTATGTGAATCTCCTTGGCTCCGTATCCCAGTAAAATCTGGGCATTGTCCTTTAACTGGGTTCCCCTGACAATAGAATCATCACAAAAGGCTATCCGTTTTTCCCTGATAAGGCTTTTGTTTGGTATCAACTTCATGCGGGCGACCAGATCCCTGATGGATTGGTCCGATGGCATGAAACTCCTGGGCCATGTCGGAGTATACTTAACAATTGCACATCG
The DNA here is from genome assembly GCA_009929175.1 of Bacteroidia bacterium. Classification (GTDB taxonomy): domain Bacteria; phylum Bacteroidota; class Bacteroidia; order Bacteroidales; family UBA932; genus Bact-08. The sequence goes on from SABC01000061.1 coordinate 10,876, forward strand.
GTAAGGGATTTGCTTACCTGCAGCGTAACCTATAGCCATGCAAGTACCCGAATCGGGTATTGCCGAGGAGACATCCAGGTTTGTACTATCTTCTTTTCCCATCTCCTTACCAAGGGCAAACCGTACATCGTCAACGTTGATTCCTTCATAAGAGCTGGTTGGGTATCCATAATAAATCCATAGGAATGAGCAAATCTTCAGTTTGTTGCCTGGAGGGGTAACAACATCGTATCCATCGGGGTTAATCTTTACTACTTCACCAGGCCCTAAGTACTTTTCCTCTTCATACCCCAGGTTAAGGAAAGAGCAAGTTTCGCTGGCAACAGCATAAGAACCATCCTTTTTCCCCAAGACCAGCGGAGTCCGTCCAAACTTATCCCTGCATGCATAGATGCCGTTTTCGGTAAGTACCAAAAAAGAACAAGAGCCTTTTATTTTTTGCTGTGCGATTGAAATACCCTCCTTGTATGTAGTGCCTTCAGTAATAAGCAGGGCGGTAAGTTCTGTAGGGTTGGTTGCTCCCGA
>SABC01000178.1 GCA_009929175.1 Bacteroidia bacterium
GTGTAATGCACATTAATCTCTGAAGGGTAGAATGGTGTGAGCCATCTCCCTTTTAGTTTAGGACGCATGAATCCGGTAGAGCTGTCGTAAATATTCTTGTAGAATTGTGCCCTTGTCATGTACTCCTGATATATGTCATTGTTCCCCAGACTTTTTGCCATCATGGCTATATTCCAGTCATCATAGGCGTATTCGAGGGTCTTGGAGACCGATTCGTGTTCTATGTCCGCAGGAACACAACCATAGACCGGCAGTAGGTCGATAGCAAACTCTTTTTGCCGTGAACTCTCTATCATAGCTTTGAAGGCAAGCCCGACATCGAATGTGTTCAGCCCTTTGACATAAGCATCACATATTACAGGAACAGAGTGATAGCCAATCATACAGTCGGTCTCATTGCCGCTGAGCTCCCATATTGGAAGCTTCCCGGCCTGAGTGTAGTTTGCAAGGAGAGATTTTATAAAATCTATGTCACGCTCTTTCTCAATTATTGTAAATAATGGATGTAAGGCTCGGAATGTATCCCAAAGGGAAAATATGGTATATTGCTCATAATCTCCGGCAGTGTGGACTTTTCTGTCCATACCCCGGTACTCTCCGTTCACGTCAGAGTAGAGAGATGGTGATATTGCGGTATGGTATAGTGCTGTATAGAATGTTACAAGCTGCTCTTTGCCATTTTTCTTATCTGTCGGAGTTACCCTGATCTTGCTCAAATAATCCTCCCAGGCTGATTCGGTCTTTTTTCTGATTTTTTCAAATTCCCAATTATCTATTTCTGATTCCAGATTTAGACGTGCATTCTCCTCAGAAACAGATGAAATTGCTGTTTTTACAAATATTTTTCCGGATTTGTCGGGAGAGAATGTCAGCAAGGTTTTTTTATTGTCTGCTTTTTGAGAGATTATAGGTCTGGAAAATTGCATGTAAAAGTAGACGATCTGATCTTTTGCCCACGAAGAAGAACGGCGGAAGCCCCTTACTGTATGGTCATCTACAATCTCTATTCTGGAATCTAGGAGAGGGTCACGATGGGTCAAGTCTAATATAATCTGAGGTTTATCGGGAAAATGTGTATATGTGTACCTGTGCATTCCTGCTCTTCTGCCGGTAGTCAGCTCTGCAACAATATCCCCTTTGTCGAGGTGCACCTTATAATAGCCGGGTGAGGCACTCTCGTTTTTGTGAGAAAACCCCGATTTGTACAGTTCTCGATCAATTATATCCCCACTATATCCGACAACAGGCATAATAAGGATGTCACAATAATCCTCGCAGCCTGTACCACTGAGATGCGTGTGACTAAAACCATAAATCTCCGAGTCAGAATAGTGATAGCCTGAACAGCCGTCCCAGCCGGACAGCCTTGTGTCAGGGCTCAGCTGCATCATTCCGAAAGGGTAGGTTGCACCGGGGAATGTGTGGCCGTGACCATTTGTCCCTATGAAAGGATTGACATAAGCTGTAAGTTTCTCTGGAAGGTTTTTTCCATGCAATGGCCTTGCCATGCTGCATATTACGATACACAGCAAAAAGAGTTTAAATGTGATTTTCATCATTTTTGTCCCAATATCAGACTTTTCCGTACATGCTCTCATAGAGAGCCTTTACACCCTCTCTTATAGAGGTCTGAGGCTTATAGCCGAACTCCTTCTCCAATTTTGTCGTATCGGCAAATGTTATATAGACATCGCCGGGCTGCATCTCGGTATAATGGAGGATTGCCTTTTTTCCAGTAACATCTTCAATGGCATGGATGAAATCCATAAGCGCTACCGGTTTACTGTTGCCTATATTGAATATTTTGTACGGAATATCGCCTGAAGGGGCGGGTGAGTTGATAACGGCTGAAATACCTTTGACAATATCATCAATATATGTAAAGTCCCTGAAGAGGTTTCCGTGGTTGAAAACCTTGATTGGACGATCTTCCATGATAGCTTTCATGAACAATACCGGAGCCATGTCAGGCCTTCCCAAAGGTCCGTAGACAGTGAAAAAACGGAGTCCGGTCGATGGTATCTTATACAAGGAGCTGTATACATGTGCCATGAGTTCGTCTGCCTTCTTTGTAGCAGCATATAGGCTTGCAGGGTTATCACACTTGTCCTCTTCGGAGAAGGGTGTTTTTTCAGCCATGCCATATACACTGCTGGAACTTGCATATACAAGGTGTTTAACCTGTCT
>SABC01000179.1 GCA_009929175.1 Bacteroidia bacterium
GCACGCCAACCAGGTCACCCCTGAAAAGAGGAACAAGGAAGCCGAAAAACAAAGTCGTCCAAGAGAAACCAACCGGGCAGTCCTTTTCCAATCCCTGATTGTTGATGAGCCTGACATTCATATATCTTCCTCCAATTTTTAATAGACACCTTGATTATGTGAAATTCCCCGGGCAGCAATATGTATCAATTATTGATTTCCATGACTTCAATATCGTGTCTGTGATCACAATCCTCGCAGTCAGCTTATTCTCCTGATCGATATCTTCAAGGCACAGGTAATTCCCCTGTTTTGTCTTCCTTACATATAACCGTCCGTGCGCCAGCGAATTCCTAATATGCCTCAACAAAGCAGTGAATTCCGTTTCTCGCCTTAGCCTTTTACAAAGTAGTCTGGGTGTATGCAATTCAAACTCAGGCCCATCAAGCCCCATGATCGAAAAACTTGTACTCTGAATCGTTTTATTCATTTTTGCAGTCTTTCCAGGTTTCAATCCTGCGTCTTTGAGAAGCCTTGAATAGGTTTCAGCATGCAACGATTCTTTCAGCTTCCCACACGAATGGCATGAACTGATTTGGGGGGCACGGTATAGGAAAAACTCAACCATCTTGTTAAGGTCATTGATTCCACTTCTTATTGGGATGACAGCCAGTTGTTTCAGCAAGAATTTACCTTTCGCACTCCTGAATTTCGTCATCTCCCGTACTCCTTATTGCGCACACTGCTTGGGTGAGAAGGAGGCACTGCATCAATTGGTTTCCTCAGTATCAAACAAAGACATCACATTGTTCTAGATGTGTCTTTATTTACATGAGGATAATTTCTACAGGTAAATCCCAATGGGAGCATCATACCTTGGAAAAACGGTGATAACAAGAAAAATGTGCTGTGGGTACGGCCTAAAACTGGCCGGATTCGTTTTTCTCCCAATCCTTCCTCAAGGGGAGTCTTCCTATCTTGAGAAAGGCAGTCCATTGGGTTGCGACATCAGGGGGAAGCGGAGATGGGCGGTAAGGACCATTTCGGACATTCTCTCCAATGATAAGTATGCTGGGGACTCAGCCTATGGAAAGACGGTCATAGCGGATTACCCATCAATGAGGCAGGTCAGGAACAATCCCAACCAAGTCTCAAGATCAGAGAACCACCACCCCGCAATCATCGACAAGTTATTGTTCGATCGGGTCCAGGAGCTGAGGCTGCTGAGAACCAACATGGAGACCGATGAGAGGGGAAACAGAGTACGAAAAAGTACCCACTACAGCTTTTGTCCCAAGGGTTCAGCGAAGACCCAGGAAGAATAGACTGAGGAAGAAAAGTAGGTTTCAACAAGACATTTTCTTGTCTTACAGCTATCAATCTGGGACGTATTTCACGTAATTATTCTATGTGTACCAATAAAATAATTGTGTAACCCTCTGAGGCCCCAAAAAGGTAAACATACTATTGTGCACCACGTTAGGTTCAGCCGGAAGTCTTTACCGAAGCAGTGAGACAACGAGCTACTGCCATTGTAGTAGCCCACAACCACCCCAGTGGAAACCTCGAGCCAAGCATGGAGGACAAGGATGTAACAAGAAGGCTCAGACAGGCAGGCGACATTCTTGGCATCAAGATATTGGACCACTTGATCTTCGGGGAGGAAGGATTTCTTTCCATGCTGGAAGGTAATTTGTTCTAAGAGTAAGACAATTATCCAGGTGCAACCCCCCACTGTTGCCACAAACCACCTCTTTTAATGGTGGGGGTTGCACCTGGTTTTCTTGCTGGTAATCAAGAAGTAACATGACGTCGTAGACTGATAATGGCAGCAACCAAAAAAAGAACGGATTATTCGTCTGGATGGAGCTGTTGAACAATATAGCAGCATGTCACTGGGAAGCGTCTGAACCAATGAAGAGGAATTTTTGGATTAGCTTCCAGGTACCCCGTTTCAGTTTATCATTGCTGGAGGAGCCCTTTTATCATTCCTGTGGAGGATGTGGATTTTGTTCCTGGTACCGATGGTAACAAGTCAAATTGTTAAGATTTTGGGAGAGTTGGGCTTAAACAATATGAATGTGACCCCTGAATTTGCAATATCGCGGATTTGGCATTACAGTGGTCAT
>SABC01000062.1 GCA_009929175.1 Bacteroidia bacterium
AACTGAATGCAACCCGGACGATATTCCCCGGCACAGACCTCCGGCTGTTCTACGAATTGGTGTCGTGACAAAATCTCAAGAGGTCAGGAGGTCTGACCTCACTGCCCCATGGAAGATTCTGACTGCTGCCCTGGCATTGCCCATTTGATGCCGGCGCTTTTTATCCCACAAGTCTTCAAGGCGCTCCCGGAGAGAGCGCATAATTGAAACAACGGTAGCCTCATCTGCATGTGCAGAAAGTGAGGGAATCTGTTGTAGCCTGTTCATTTCCCAAGGCCAAGGAATCAGGGAGAGAATTCCAACCTCCACACACTGTCTTGCTTCTTCAAAATAAGGGGACAGGAGTTTGCTGAAAAGGTCCTGGGAAGAGAAACAAAGGACTGTGATTACGGGCGGCTTGTTGTCCGGACAAAATGGTAGTATTTTTTTTGCCATCTCGGCAACTTCGACTGGATTGGATTCAACAAAAAGGATATGCGATGGGGTGTCCTCAAGGCATTTCCTTAGAAACGTCTTCTTCTCTGTAAAGGCCGTGGGCTTTCCGGTTTCAAGGACCAGACATAACGCATCCACAATGGTCCGGTCTGGATGATAGATGTATAGCACTTTGTCCTCGCTCAATGCTCCGCAACTGCAATTTTGGTCAACTTGATGTTGCATTCCGAAAGAATCCTCCGCATATTCCCCTCGGATACATGGAGCAGTCCGGCCAGCTCTCTGGTTGAAGGGCGCTTCTTGTGTTTTTCCTGCCACCTGTTGATGGTCTGCAGCAGGATTTCACGTCGGGTTTCTCCCTGGGCGCCAAACTCCCTTTTCAAATCCTCCCAATCCATTGCCCCCTGCAAGATATTATCCACAAATGAATCAATATCCCTGGACAGAGGCGATGCGTCTCTGTTTTTTGCACAGAGGCTAGGGAAGTCGTTGACCTGTAAAATGTTCCCGTCAGCCAGAGCCACGGCCTGATAGACCATATGTTCCAGTTCGCGGATATTTCCCGGCCAAGGATACTTGCCCAGAAGATTCAGCACATCTTCCCGGAGAATTGACAGAATTTTTTTGTTCGACAGCTTGTTGGCCTTGGCGATAAACAGGTCAATAAATGCCTTCAAATCCTGTTTTCGTTCCCGAAGCGGTGGCAGGCGAATGGGCACCACGCTAAGTCGGTAATAGAGATCTTCCCTGAATTTTCTCTCTTTGACCAGCGTCTCGAGGTCGCGATTGGTAGCGGCGATAATTCTCGCCCTTGAGGTGATCACCGTATTGCCGCCCAACCGTTCAAACTGCCGGTCCTGGAGAAAACGAAGCAGCTTTACCTGGGTGTCTAGAGCTATTTCTCCGATCTCATCGAGGAAAATTGTGCCGTCTCCTGCTGTTTCAAACTTGCCGAGCTTTCTCGATATGGCGCCTGTAAAAGCACCTTCTTCATGGCCGAACAGTTCACTTTCAAGCAGATCTCCCGGCAGAGAGGCGCAAACTATTGTGATAAATGGTCCCTTACGACGGTTACTCAAATTATGGAGAGAGGCCGCGGCAATCCCTTTGCCTGTGCCAGACTCGCCAGTGATCAAGACCGTGTGGTCTTGGTCAGCCACCATTTTCATGGTCTGCAGGACATTCTGCATGGCAGGAGTAGCGCCAACGATGAAGCCGTACTTTTCCTGATCACCGATATCTGTACTCTGGCTCTGTTTCATTGCAGCGGCAGTGATGATCCGCTCCAGTTGCCCCGCCAGATCGGCGCAGTCACCGTCGGCCAGGGCCGCCTTGGCATACCGGTAATCCGCCAGCTCGTAGTCCTCGGGCTTGTATTCTGTTTTATCCATGGTGCTGGTGATCATCATCACCGGCAGATTCGGATATTTTTTTTTGATTTTTTCCAGCGTTGGCTTGCCAAGGAATTTGCCGCCGGGGAAAAGAATATCCAGCAGCACCGCGTCGGGACGGTGAGAGGCAATCATGGACAGGGCTTTGGCGGGATCTTCCAGTCCAATCAGCTCGAAACCGAACTCTTCCAGACCACTGCTCAGGTAACTCTGCCAGTCTTCAAGCTGGTCATCGATGAAGAGTATTTTCTTGCTTACAGCCATCATTCCTTCACTTTTGCCGCATCGAGGATATTCGAAATGTTTCGTAATTTCTGAATGCAGGCAAAAGAGAGTTCGATTGCTTGGTCCAGGGTAATCTCGGGGCTGCTCATCTTTGCAACCAGTAACCGCATTTCCATAAACATATCAGATATGGTTTCTGCTCCGGGAATAGCCAGGGAGGCTATCGCGTTGGAAAGGGCCTCATATTCCAGTTGAAGTTTCTCCAGACGATTGAGAGCAAATTCTCTGAGCATTGCCATGGCACTACCGGGAGAGTCGGGCAGCATCTTTTGAACCTTGCTGGTGCAGGCGCTCCTCGCCATGCACACATTGTCGCAGCGGTGTTTATACGCTCGCACTTCCCTGATTATCTCTTCCCGTGTAGGAGGTGTGGCTGCAGGAGACTTTCTGACCAAATCCACCGCCTTTTCCAACTCTTCTCTGGAACAGGGAAGTTGGCGGTAAAATGCAGCCTGCCTCCTTTCCATAGATAGCAAATTACGATGCTCAGCTGGCAGCGTTTCCAACGGGTCAAGCCCGATAATCAAAACCGGGCTGCAGTCACCGCTGATCCGGAGCCTCTCCAGTTCTTCGAATCCGGCCCCCGAACAGAAGTGCACCGCTCCAGGCAGGAAGTTCTCGATAAAATGGATGCCCAAGAAAAAGGATTGCAATACCTCAAGAACTGGACTGGCAGGTTGCAACTTATGCACTTTCTGCCACTTCCTTCACACCAGCGATTGCCTGGTTGAATTGAGATACGATTATAGATAATTTATTTTCTTCTATTTCTTTGGCGTCATCGATTTTCTTGTAAGCAGAATAAATAGAAAATACTAATTCTGCCGTGCTTATATAATTGATACCTTCAAGGTGTTTCTCTAGCTTATCAAGAGATGTATCTACGGATGTTAACGAGACTTTTTTCTTTATAGAATCCCTACATTGATCAAATGAATCATTTTTTTCACCCACATTATTACACTTGTGCAATAAGTCCCAAGCAACCAATGGCACTATTAAATCATATCGCCATTGACATAGTTGTTCTACTGTATTTTCTTTCTTTTTTTCAACAACAATAGCATTCCATAGAGAATAGAAATTGGTACTGTTTGGTTCATCTGCAAATGGATTGATATGCGTTTTGTAGGGTCTATCATAAATGGATGAATATTCAATAAACACAATGTTTTTTTTCTCACTATCAGCAGTAAATTTATTTATCAGATTCTGCAGACGAGTTGAATCAGTATGCATGAACACCGCACATTCACCATTCCCGGCATTATCTCGAACCAATTTTCCTAAATTCTCATAATTCCACGCGGCGTTATCATGGAGTTCACTACAGCCTAAAACCTTAAACGTTTTCACCAGCCACTGTCCGTCGGCATCAGCAGGAGAAGGAAACGAAAGAACTGTACATGGGACTCCGTTGCCGTCTTCCCATTTCCAAAGATTTTTTTCTAAACTAGTTTCACTAGGTGTTGTGATAAATAAGATGATTTTCATTGTGATCTCCCTGCGGTATTCAGTGGCTCTTTGTGATGCACATGATAATTTCCGCCAGGCTATATTTGGAAATGGAACCCTGCATAACAAAACTCTCCAGAAGTGAAAAAGGCATAAATTTGACATTCTCGGGCAGGTCCGACGGAATACCTCTTCCTGAGTCGACCAGTATATAGGGGATACGGCCTTTTATCTGCTCAAGAAAATGCTTAAACGCCTCCTTAAACGTGTCTGGACTGTTTGGAGGCCAAATTGTTTCTTTCAGCAAGGTATCGGCAACTCCCTGGTGTATTATCAAGACATCTGGATCAAACCTGAGCCCCGGGAGGGACAAGGCCCATTCTGTTTTGTTGTTTTGTGAGTTTTGTGATAAATGTACGACGACCTGCTCCTCCTCTGGTAATATATCAACGCTATGATGAACAGCCTTTTTGACGGTATCAGGCAGTTGCAGATGGGTTGCGATAAATATATTTGCCCTCTTGGCCACCTCAAGTCTTATTGTATTCTTGTACACATAAGGATTTGTATCCGTGCTATTTTCACGGACTCTATTATTATTAACTCCCATTGTCTTCACAGCAGCTTCGGCGAGCCGTTCATCAATCAAAAGGATTTTCATACATCCGCTCTCTACCAGCTTACTCCACAGCATGGGAGAAGGAGCAGAGGCTGTGAGCGGGACGAAATCGGCTGAGTTTGCCTCCAGTTGCTCAATAAAACAAATATCTTTTTGTGCAGTAAGCACTTTCTCGCACCCTGTCAGGTGACGGTCATAACAAATATACTTATAGTTTTCCCCTCTAGGTGGAGGGGATACAAGCACATCTCCGTCTTCTTGATAAGCTATTGACAGTTTTGGCAGGGTATCGAAAGGGCGACCTTGAAGGTTTAGCCAAGTGCGTGTTGGCTCATTATCCTTATTATCTCCAAAGAACAAAAGAAGGGATTGTTCATTCCACCCCGCACTTGGCATGTATCTCCTGCCCCATTCTGTCCACACCTTATTCCTAATTAATTCAGCTGTAGCGTCTGATGCTGTCACAGCCTTAACAAAAACTTTATCAACTGCAACCACCCCCCTATCCCCATATTCCTCAGCCAGAATACGAAAGGGCAGAGTAAGTTCTTTGGTTTTTATCTGCTGAGCGGTAGTATTATCAAGTACAGCAATGCTGAAAGTGGCTTTGGAGACTCCTGAGTTGCGATTATTCTGAAATGCAGTAAAATCATTATAATGATAAATACCTATATTTTCCAGATTTGGCAGTTCCTCGCCTTCTGATGGCTTGGCAATAATTAGGATTTCCTTTGCCTTCATTAAGTGAAAACGGTAAACGAGCCGTTCCTGTTCGTTCTCAGAGGTATCTTTTTTTAATAATTTTTCGACCGTGAGCTTATCCATCATGGCAAAATCGTCTGATCCTCCCAGAAGGTTTGCCATAATCCGCATTTCGGCAATTCCCCATCCTCCCTTTTTCAGACTGCCGTCGTTCTCAATAATCAAGTGGCGGGGATCAACCATTTTCTGCAAGTCGGAGAGGAGTTTGTCCGTCGGCTCAGTAATATTGTCCCATATTTCAACAAGATAAAGTTCATTTTTTCTCGTATCATGCTCATCTAATTCCAGGATATTGATATATACATTCAGGTTTGGATGTTCGTGCTCCTGTTTCTGATCGCACAACTTGCCCGAATTGTGCTTGACAGCGTTGCGGATGAAATTTTCCAGAAAACAGTAGATGGCAAATTCTCCCAGGGGACCGGGCCAAGCGATGCTGAAATCCTCGAATTGCTCACCATTCTTCCTAATTGAGGTAAAAAGTATGTTCTCATGAATATTGTAAGGGATATTCTCATTTGAAAAACCTTCACTCGAATCCGGCCTATTTTTGTAACAGACAGTGATGGGTTCGCCTTTATCCAACAGATTGATACGCAGTCGATTTTCCCATTTTCCATCAAATGGGTGGTAGTTCACACCTTCATTGGCCCCGATATTGTCCATCAAGAGAGAGTTATGTATGAAGCGAGATAATATCTGGGAACAAAAGGGCTTGGCAACGGTGGTGTACAGCGAGGTGGTGGCTATTTCCGCCATGAAATCCGCCTTTTGCTGGACATAATTATCCATGCGCAATTTTAAATGATTGATAGCGTCCAACAGGTTGTCATTCGTCGGTGCCTGCGCTCCGTATATCTCCTTAATTCTCTCTTTAATTTTCGTAATGCTGGTTCTCGGCGTCACATGGCTACCGATGTGATGGGAATGGTTACGGGAGATAATGGCATTGGTGGCGGATTTGATCCCATGCTCCAGAACCACCATCTTCTGGGCTGCAGCCTCGGTGAGCTGGGCGATCATATAGGACAACTCACGGACGATGTCCGGTGCCTGCCGACGGAGACCGTATTCGCTGAGGTCAAAATAAAGCGCCAACAGAAACGGGGGAGCGGTGAATTTTTTTCCTGCTTTCTTTTTGTCCTCTCCTCCACGAAGGAGCAGTCGGGAGCGGGTTCTGATGCCTTCTTTCCCCTGCTCCTGGCAATAGGCTGGCAATTTATCTATATCTACTGTGGCGCTGACGTTATACTTTATATTTTTATCCAAAACAGGTGGAGAGAGAGTTTCCATATCCTCTTGCTCTAGATCTAGTTCGCAGAATGGTTCACCTTCTTTGGCTGTAGGAAAGCCATAAACAAGAGGGTCTCTGCTGGAGCCTTCCCCTTCGTAGTGAATGACAATTGCTGTTGTATTGAGACAAATAGGCAAGACTTTGCAGAGGATCTCGAGGACATGATCGGGGTGTGTTGCTTCGAGCAGGGCCAGCGCCTTGCGAAACATCAGGTCCTGAAAGGAGTGGAACAACAGTGGGGAAAATTCCGTTGCCAAGCGGTAAAATCGTCTCTCAAGGTTTTTTTTCACGTCATCCTGATAAAATACATCCACTTGGGCCGTTATGATACCGAGTTTCTGGCCCATATACCCAAGCGGAGTAATAATAAAACCGCTTCTCTCACTCTCGCTGAGCCCGAGAAGAAAGAGCGTTTCGCAAAAACGCCTGTATTTTTCTCCTGGAGGCTCGCTCTGTCCCTTAATCTCTTCAAGGATTTTATTTATCTTAGAAAGACTTTCGCTGTAATTTTCAAAAGTTTTCCATAAAAATTTTGTGATTCCGTAGTCAATTCGTTGGATAGCATAACGAAATATTTCATTTGCTTTTTCTCTGTAATATGGAATATCGAATTCTTCGAATTTACCTGCACCATCCAAGTTATCTGATAAGTATTTTAAATTTTTACAAATCGTTTTGTTTGTCTCATTTGTGATGTTGCTTCCAGCAGTCAAATACTCACTCCCGCAATCGAGGAAGAGCTCATTCATTCCTGAAATCTCATCATGGGTAAGTTCGCGTAGCTTCTCGGCAAGCTTTTGCTTATATTTTTTCCATTCTTTTTCTGGTTCTTTCTGAAATTCAGATTTATTCGTATCTCTATAGCGTAACACCCTTTTTTTTGCATCATAAGTCAGAATCAGGATGCGATGGGCGTCTTCACCAAGCAAAGATCCGAATTTTTCCTTCAGTTCATGAATGATGACGTCCGGATCAAGGCTGGATTTATCCTCTATTTTCTCACCTAACCTGCTTGTATTACAACCTCTTTTCCATTTGCACCTATCATAACACTCATACCTTGGATCGCTGACATCAAACGTTCCGAAACAGGGCGGCTCTTCGTTTTGTGTAAAAAGCGTGGCCAATCTCCCCCCCCAATTTTCTGGGGCTTTGAAGTTTTCCACACTGAAAAAATTTTCACATTTTGTAGAATCCAATATTGGGTACAGGAGAATATAACCCTGTATACGGGCAGAGGAGTCTTCCTCGGGACAGGTCGTTCTCAGGTTTTTTTTTCTGCATTTTGGTTCACCGCACTTGCACGAAAAAAAACAACAGTATTTGTCGCATTCCCAGACTTGAATTATTTGCGGCGATTGAGTGCCAAGTTTTGGCATGTCATTACCTGTAGAATTTTCACTCCAACTGTATTTTTTCAAGATTTGTTCAATTGTCTCAAGCGCAGCTCGCTCATCGGGACTAGGTTCTTTATAATAGATATGAACATATGGGTCTTCACCATTAAGGGGCTCCTTCGGGAGAAAAACGCGAAAGACTGCCCGCAGTTCCAGTGCATCCTTGAGTTCCAGAAAAAGACTTTTTGTAAAATAACCATCATAATTCAATGAGACTATGCGTCGCTCCAAGGCGTCCAGGGCTTTTTCAATCTCGGTGTCCAGGAAAGTAGTCGACATAGAGTGATCCTCGTATAGAAAGGCATTTTAGAGCTGGCCAGGTGTTATTCAGTAATCAGGATGGTATCCTCCATCCGCAATCCAAATCTCTCTTCCGGGAAATAGAGCCCGGGTTCTATGGTAATAACCATGTGCTTCTCTAATGGAGTATCCTGGCTCCCTGGGTCATCGGGGGAAAGGCCAAGAAAGTGGCCTATTTTATTATAATAAAAACGACCGAGGCCATGCTCTTGAAATGTTCCTTGTGCCTTGTCGGAGAGTTCCCGCAAGGTGCTCCCGGGTTTCACAGAGTCAATCGCCTGCTGATGAACCTCTTTGACCAACGCATGATAGTGCACCATCTGCTCCGGGAAGTGCCCCGATGTGGGTAAGGTCCTGGTCATGTCGATCACATAGTCCTTGTATGCGGCGCAGATATCGATAAGGACGACATGATTTGGCGGGAGAATGCTATCGTATTTGCGGTAAAGCGGAATAGCGGAATTGGGGCCAGAGGCGACCATGATATCGTAAAATCGATTGAAGTGGTTGCGGACAAGTTCTTCATGAATCAGGGCTGCAATCTCGGCCTCCGGGACGCCTTGGGTTATACACTCAGGAAGTCTGGCAAAAAGCCTCTCGACTACAGCGATCCCCTCATGCATCCGGACGCGTTCAGCGGGTTCTTTAACCAGACGCATGTCAACGAGTTCCCGGGGCAGACCCTTGATGACCAGAGCGGGAAAAACGCTTCGGAGTACATCCAGAATCTCGGCTGGGAGCGGGGTTCTGGACTCAAGGGCATAGTCGCAATGGAGGAGGGTGATCCGATGCAAGGTGAACAAGTCGATCAATCTTTCGATTAAATCCTCCTCGGTACAGGTCCGAATGTCGGCTATATCGGTCTCGTCCGGGACGATCTCGCGCTCGAATCGATTGGTCAGCACAAACTCCCGGTCTGATTCCAGAGAGATGAGCGCCAAGGTGTAAAAGCTGTCCAGGCCGGTCAGGTATTGGAGATTTTCATTAAAATATTCCCCGCCCTTATAGAGCATAAGCCAGCCGGTTCCGGTTTTTTGCCGTAATCTGTTGCGTCTGGCGGAAAAATTAAAATCAGACCTGCTCATGCATTTACACTTGGATTTCCTTCTTTTGCATGTCGATGATCAGGGCCAAAGAACGGGTAACAGCAAGAGTTTTCTCAATTAATTGCTCTTTGAACTCAGTCAGATGCTTTTGGTCACCAGGGGTGTAGCAGCTTTCAACCCAGTCCATGGCCTCTTTGAAAATATCGAGAGAGGTTTCATCAATAAGTTTTTCAAGGTTGAGACAGATTTCCTCATTCATCTTCGTCTGTTCTAGCCCGTACACTTGTCGATTCACCCTGCCATCCTGCTCCATGGCGTTAACCTGGGACAGCGCATATTCAAGCTGGGGAAGGGCTGTTGTAACGAGCTGAAAAAGGGCATTCGCCCTATCATCATTGAGCTGGTACCAGATAACAGAATCCTGATCCAAATTTTGCCGCTCCAACACATCCCGCGGCAGAGGAGTCACCTGGAGATCACCCTTTTCGATTGAGGCAGCAAGCGAGGTATGACGCATAATCGTCAAGGTTGAGGTCAGAACGTAGGCATCATATGCTTCTACTTCTTCTAAAAAAAGAATGGATTCCTTGATCTCGTCATAAGTTATCCAGGGATTGAATAAAATGAACTCCATCTTGAGAGATGCATTGCTTTCTTGAATGGCCCTGACCGCCTGCCGATTTTGTGCTACCGTTGTCCCTTTGTTATAGATGTCGAGAATACGTTGTACTCCTGCCTCAACTCCAGGATAGACAAGGCCTGTTCTGTTGACGTATGCCATTTTGAGAATATCCGGCTCTTTTGCCAGACTGTCCACCCGGCAGGCAAAGTCGAGACGGTTTATGGTCAATCCCTCTGCTTCTATGACCTCAAAAAGCTTTCTTACTCGCTGCCTGCCCCCTCTCCCATGGCCGAGAAAGTTGTCGTCAACAAACCACAACTCATGGCAGCCATAGGTTTGTTCAAGAAATTTCATCTCTTCGATTATGTTTTCTATGCTTCGGGGTCGCCAGATCTTACCGGAGGGTTCGTTGTAGAAAGCATGGACACTGCAAAAAGAACAACGGGCGGGGCAGCCTCGGCTACCGGAAATAAGCGGCAGGCCTCCTTTTTTAAGGAGAAGCGGCAGGCTGTCACGGGACGGAAATGGAAGGGCGTCCAGGTCGGCGACCAAAGGGCGGGTAGGGGTAACGACTATTTTGCTATCTTTTCTGAAAGCGATTCCCTGGACATCCGCCAAGGGGGTATTGTTTTCAAGTGCCTGCACCAGTTCAGGTAGTGTTTCCTCACCCTCAAATCTAACAATAGTGTCTACCTCCTTGTTTTTCTTGAATAATGCGGCATAACAGAAGGTAGGAAAGTTGCCACCCAAAGTAATGTGTATCTGTTTTTTTTTTCTTTTGACCGCCTGAATAATTGTCTGGACCTGGGGCATAACCAAGGACGACCCTATGGAAACGCCTATAACGTCACAGCCATCCTCCACAATTTCTTCAACCGTCTCCTCAATCGACAGGCCCTCAATATGAGCGTCCAGAATCTTGACGGGATAGTTTTTCTCACGCAGGCACGCAGCCAGATAACCTATACCCAAGCTTTCATGCAGTGTGTAGAATTGTGCGAAAGAGTCCTTGCCGTATAATTCCGGAGGACGAAGGAGTACTGTCTTTATCATCGTATATCTCGTGGAATTGCTGTAGGTTCAAACTTCAAAGTTTACTTGACTATCAAAAATGTTAATTGCTCTTTCACATACTTGTTGAAAGAAATCATCACCTCGCGCCATATAGGAGTTGATAATCTCTCTTGCCTGCGCTTGAGCAGTAGGTTCTTGCACAAGCCCCAGATACAGAATGTAGGTAAAGCAGCAATTCCCATTATGTCCCCAAGCGAGCCATCTTGAATGGCATTGAGGTCTTTACTGGGTCCATCGGTGGTAGTGTAACGCATATTTGCGTTGCCT
>SABC01000180.1 GCA_009929175.1 Bacteroidia bacterium
TTGGCATGAGCAGTTATGTAACCGTCCGGTATTCTCACAGCAACCCAGACAGCCCCTTTGTTGGCATTCTTGCCATTTACCATTTTTGTCCCTTTTCCAATCATCTCAAGAACCCAGACTTCATTTTTATCTGCTATGGAAAAAGACTCTCCCGAAGAGTAGTAACCATACTCTGCAACCAACCCTGTCATTACCTTGATTGCCTCGCGTGCAGTTTTTGCCCTTTGGAGGGTAATATAGATTAAAGAACCATAATCCATTATACCTGTGGTGTCTACCAACTCCTCAAGACCACCGTAGGTGGTTTCGGTTATGATCAGTTGGTGCTCATTCATATTGCCTACTGTAGTGTAGGTTTTTGGTACCTGGGCAATTTTTCCCAGGAACTTCCCGGTATCCCATTCGTATATGTCCATCATGGTTCCCGGAGCGTGTGTACCTCCCTTTGTAAAGTAAAGTTCTCCGTATAGCTGATGTGAGTCTGCTGCATAGGTAACCATTACCGACCCATCCTTGGAGGCTCCCTTGGTAACCAGTATATTGGTACAGGAATTTGCCTCTTTATGAAGCGTAAGTGTGAAAATGGCAAGCAAAATTGCCGTCATAATCTTTTTGTTCATCCGTAGTGTTTTAATTGTTTAAATATTTAATTTATTAATAAATACGTGCCCTTTTCACAAATATAATATTAATTTTGTTGACCAAAAGAGTAAAATGAAAGAAGTGATGCAAAACCACAAATCAGCAATCAAAGGAATTTTAACATTTTTTGCCCTTTCTGTTTGGACAGGAACTATTGCCCAACAACAGCAACAACAGCAACAACCCCAAAAAACACCGGTCGAAATTGCTGCAGAGCAGGCAGACAGGTTGCAAAGGGACCTCAAGCTGGACAACTACCAGGTCTTTGTGGTTGACTCCACATTGCAAACAAACCTTGCAGGCGTGATGAATGAATTCGAGCAGATGAAAAAAGGGGGGATGCAAAATCCCGAAAGCTACCGCGAGGTTCAAAAATTATGGCAAAAGAAGACCGACGATACCTTCGAAAGAATCATGACCCTGGAACAATTTGACAGATACTTGAGAATATCCGGGATGTCCAACAAAGAGAGAAAAAAGAAACTCGAAGAGGTCAAAAAAAGAAAGGAGTCTAAATAAACTCCTCTATCTTAAGCGGAAATGGTTTTCTCTTTTCGAAATAAGAGACATACCTGAGTCCGCACTGTCGGGCAAAAGCCATGTAATGTTCAAACTGCTCTCCAAACCTTTCCGGAGAGTGTGCATCGGATCCAACGGTCAACAACTCCCCTCCAAGCTGAGAATATCTTTTTAGGATATCCGGGTCCAGCACCGGGCACTGTCCGTTCCTGACACGATATGTATTGGTGTTTATTTCCAATGCTTTACCATTATATATCATAAACCGGAAAATTGAATCCAGTTCATCGGCGTACTCCTTGTACCGGATACTCCTTTTTGAATATGGAGCATATCTTGCAATGTAGTCAAAATGGCCGAGGATATCAAAATCGTCGTATGTACGTATCATTTCGTATGTGAGTCGGAGGTACCTGCCATATGCTTGTTTTTCTTCCTTACCCTCATAATAACCTCCTGTATAAGGGTCAACTCCATCCACAAAATGGATTGAAGCAATCACCGTGTCAAATTCAAAATCCTTAAGAAATATCCTGATGTCGTCAATGTTTTCGGGTTGGAGTCCTATCTCTACTCCTTTCAAAATTTTAATCGGAAAATCCTTTGACACAGACTCAATCATCATCTGTTGTTCGGCAGGGTCAAAGGCAAAACGGGTGTCCCCGCCGGGAGCCTTAAGGTCCAGGTGATCGGTAATTGCAAATCCGCCAAGGCCGGCTTCAAATGCCGCTTGGGCTGCCTGTTTTACCGACATTTGGCTGTCGGGGGAAAAATCGCTGTGGGAGTGGGTATCTATTGGTTTTGCGTTCTTGTTGATGTTCATCTAAGAAAAAGTAATAAAAAAGTTCATTAGAAAGTTCCATATTGTAACAACCCCGATCGCAATTAGTTTAGAAAGATAAAACCTCGCCTTTTCCCCTAAACGCAAAGGAGC
>SABC01000181.1 GCA_009929175.1 Bacteroidia bacterium
CTCACAGTCGGCCAGGAGGCTCTGGAAGCCAGGACGCGAGCTGATGGTCCTACCAGACTTGATATCGGTATAGGTACCGACATATTCCCAAGCGGGATTCTCCAGGATGTCCTCCTTCTCGAAATCCATCTGGGCAGAGAGGCTGTGCAGCTGACGCTCCATCTGTGTGCTCACACGACAGTACAATGCCACACGTGTGCGCTTGAAATGTCGCCTGGCTGGAATGACATGTATGATGGGTTTTCTCTTTTCATCGGGCATGATTTTTTATAACACGAATGGAAAGGGATGGATAGATTTGATTGAGCAATCTTGATTGGACCTCGAATTGATGCTCTTATTGCTGAAATATTTACAGTTGGGATTTCTTGGCTTATAGTGATCCCGACTTCCTCGATCCTTACCTTTTGACAATACTTACCTTACAATAAAGGGAGGACCTGGTATGAACCTCTCCATCAACATTCCTGCAATTGACGAAGGTTACATGCTCTTTCAATGCCCAATATCCAGGAGAAACTTCAAGGTTACTTCTCTGCAAGCATTGACTTTCAACAATCCATATGTCATTTTCGTAATATATTCTTTGAATGGAGGATTTGCGTATGTTGATTTCTTCTCGATAAAAAGAGCAATGCAATTCATTGCATTATTCTTTTCAATCTGTCTACTGCAGATGATCGGGATAAGTCTGTTCATACGTGATTGCCATATTTGCATATGAGTCATGATACAAGAACCCTCTCCCAGTGTAAGGACTGGTTGGTTTTGTGCTGATATTCATGGATTAAAACGGCGAGTCTTTTACAATCATATTCTGCACAGACAGTACATTGTCTGTGCATTTTTTTTTCTCCCGAAAGGGATGCTTCAAAATGCGCTGGACAAGAGTTGATGGACAATGATTGATTCACATGTTGAACAATCACTAAGTGAGCTAGAAATTAGGAGAATATCTATGACCCGTACGATTGAAAATAAGCGTGTATGGTTTATTACTGGGGCAAGCAAAGGGCTTGGTTATGCTTTTACATGTGCTGCATTGAAAGCCGGTGACAATGTTGTAGCAGTTGCAAGAACTCTTGGCAATTTGGAAAAGCTGAAAGATATGTACGAAGAGTCCTTGTTGCCATTGAACCTCGATGTTTCAGATAGGGAAGCTGTTTTCTCTACAGTTGAAGCAGCAATTAAACATTTTGGCAGACTTGATATTGTGGTTAACAATGCAGGCATCATGACTTTGGGGATGATTGAGGAACTAAGCGAAATTGATGCCCGAAAGCTTATGGATATAAACTTTTTTGGTACCCTTTGGGTCTGCCAAGCGGTAATGCCTTATTTGAGGGCTCAGCGTTCTGGACATATCATACAGATTACCAGCATTGGTGCCATTATTTCGGGGCCGATGTCTGGTATTTACAGTGCAAGTAAATTTGCAGTCGAGGGAATGAGTGAAGCTTTAGCAAAAGAAGCCGAACATTTCGGAGTGAAGCTCACCATGGTAGAGCCAGGAGGATACTGGACAAATTTGTACATTTCGATGAATTACAGCAAACCATTGGATTCCTATGGGACACTTCGCGAAGAGCTGGCCAAACAGTATTCCGAAGGTTCGGTGGATAGTGATCCATCCCTTGCTGCACAAGCCCTTATGAAATTGGTGGACAATGAGAATCCTCCACTGAGGCTTATCCTTGGAAGCGTGGTTTACGATTTGGCAATGGATACCTTGGAGACACGGGTGGCTACCTGGAAGGAATGGGAAGCAATCAGCCGTGCATCTGAAAAAGCTATTCCTGCTCCCGAGGGATATGGAGCACCTGAAGAGTAAAGCTGATAAAGTTTTTTCGTAACAAAGGAAGGCGTCCTACGTCATAATTTTCGTAGAGCGCCTTCCATTGCCTAAGCTTGATCAGAAACCTACATGCGTAATTGAGTTGATGATTCACATCGAGGGGATTGAAAATTACGATACGTATTTAACTTAGGCGATGTGCAGTAGAGTAGTTTTTGTCATACTACTATCTTATTTTATTGTATATATTTATTTTGACTATGCATCATCAAT
>SABC01000182.1 GCA_009929175.1 Bacteroidia bacterium
TCAAAATACGGAGTCCTCAGAGGATTACACTATCAGATTGAGCCAATGGCTCAGTCAAAGCTCATAAGAGTAGTTAAAGGGAAGATTGTTGACATAGCACTCGACATACGCAAAGGCTCCCCTACATTTGGAGAGCATGTGGCTATAGAGCTTTCGGGAGAGAACAAGAGACAACTCTTCATCCCCAGAGGGTTTGCCCACGGGTTTTCAGTCCTGGAGGATGACACAATCGTTCAGTACAAGACTGACAATCTATACTCGCCTGAACACGAGAGAGCTGTGTTGTGGAATGATCCTGCACTTAAAATCGACTGGAAAATTCCGGCTGAGGATGTTTTACTCAGTGAGAAGGACAAGCGTCATCCACTCCTTGAGAATGCGGTGTTATTTGATTACGGAAGAAAACTATACTAGGACTCATGGCATCAACCCTAATAACAGGAGCCAACGGACAGTTAGGAAGATCTCTCAGGGATATTGCTGAAAAATTACCCGGGACACTCCATTTTACCGACATCGGAGAGCTTGACATTTGCGACAGGAGTGCCGTAAACGAGTATGTAAAAGCCAATGATATTGACCTGATTATCAATTGCGCCGCATATACAGCCGTAGATAAGGCAGAAGATGAGCCTGAGGTTGCAGGACGGATAAATTCCGGTGCTGCAGCTATCCTTGCCGAAGCTGCCAAAGAGAACTCGGCACTATTGGTTCACATCTCCACAGATTATGTCTTTGACGGCAATGGCCCGAGACCATACAGAGAATCTGACAGTACATCTCCTGCTTCAGTTTACGGAAAAACAAAGCTTGCCGGAGAAAAAGCAGTAGAGGAGTCCGGATGCAGATATATAATCATCCGCACGGCATGGCTATACTCAGAATACGGTAACAACTTCGCCAAGACCATAATCAGGCTCGCGCAAGAGAGAGGTATGGCAAGCGTTGTCTTTGACCAGACAGGAACCCCGACTTATGCCGGAGACCTAGCCAATGCAATTGCTGAAGTTGCCTCACACAAAGATGATCCTGAATTTCACAAAAACGGAGAAAGGCGGATTTATCACTTTTCCAATGAGGGTGTCTGCTCATGGTACGACTTTGCCCTCGAAATAGTAGAGAGAGCCGGTATTAAAACCGCGACGATAAAACCGGTTACAAGTGACCTGTTCCCGTCAAAGGCCTCACGTCCGGCATATTCAGTCCTTGACAAGGGACTGATAAAGAGCACATACGGCATGACAATACCCCACTGGAAGATCTCTCTTAAAAAATGCATAGACTCACTAAACAATAACAAGTGATGAGAAACATACTGATAACAGGAGGAGCAGGCTTTATCGGCTCACATCTTGTCCGGCTTATGGTGAATAAGTATCCGGGATACAAAATAATTAACCTGGACAAGTTGACATACGCCGGCAACCTTGCCAATCTTAAAGACATAGAGAAGAGGGAAAACTATACATTCATCAAAGGAGATATCTGCGATTTTGACCATGTAAAGAGTATCTTCGAGTCAATGAAGATTGACGGAGTGATTCATCTGGCAGCAGAGTCACATGTTGACAGATCAATAAAGGATCCGTTTTCGTTTGCCATGACCAATGTTGTCGGGACACTCTCGCTTCTTCAGGCTGCCCGAACCTCATGGGATGGCTATTATGAAGGTAAGATGTTCTACCATGTCTCGACAGACGAGGTATACGGCTCACTGAGCGACAATACCACACTCTTTACTGAGAGTACCCGTTACGAGCCACATTCACCGTACTCAGCATCGAAAGCCTCTTCAGACCATTTCGTCAGGGCTTTCCATGACACATACGGATTGCCAGTTGTCATCTCCAATTGCTCAAACAACTACGGTAGTTTTCAGTTTCCGGAGAAGCTGATTCCTCTGTTTATTAACAATATCCGCCACAACAAGCCTCTTCCTGTATACGGCAAAGGAGAAAACATACGTGACTGGCTCTTTGTCGAGGATCATGCTGCGGCAATTGACCTGCTTTTCCACAAGGGTAAGGTTGGAGAGACATACAACATAGGCGGTTTCAACGAATGG
>SABC01000183.1 GCA_009929175.1 Bacteroidia bacterium
GGCAAAGACTCAGAAATCACTCTCTGACAACCCTGAGCTACTAGGAAGACCTAAAGACTTTGTTGTCACTGTTAGAGAGATAGAGATTGCGGCAGGAGCTGGCTTTCTTGTACCTATCACAGGTGAAATAATGAGAATGCCGGGACTTCCTGAAGAGCCATCATCTGTTCGCATCGATATTGATAATGACGGCAATATAACCGGGTTGTTTTAAAGCTATGCACCAATGGGGCTGCTCACCTTACAGCCCCTAATAAGTATGAATACTTCCCTGTGCTGCAGGGAGATAGCTTACACCAAGCCAGGTTATCATAAGCAGAATAAAAGCAACAGGAAGTATCCAGAGGGCATCTCTTCTGGATACTTTTGCATAGTGGGCATGCATGTAGACCAGATAGGCCGATGCTGTTATGAATGCCCAAATCTCTTTGGGATCCCATGTCCAGTAGTCCCCCCATGCCTCTTTAGCCCATACAGCACCCATCAACATTCCAAGAACTAAAAAACCAAAGCCTATATAAACAAGATTATCTATTAATGGAAGCAACTCCTCCTCCCTTTTACTTCTTGAGCTCAAGGTTATTATTGATGCGATTGTAGCAGCGCCCATCATAGCATAGGAGAGAATATAGACAGTCACATGTGGTACAAACCAGAGACTCTGGAGTGCAGGCATCAGATTGGTTCCGTGAATTTCCGGTTTTAAAAGATTGACAAAAATAAAAACCGCAGAGACCAACACACTGTATGCCATAAGCCACTTATAGCGCCATCTCTTGTATGTAACATAACCAACAAGAACTAGAAAGAGGGAATACCATAATCTTGTTTCCCCCATTGTTCTTAACGGAGGGTGATTTACATAGCTCCACAATAGGGCAATAAATGTAGAAAAAAGCAAAAGGCCGCATACAATCATCAGCTCTCCGTACAAACTTCTTTTAAATCTGTAGAGAGCTACTGTTCCCAACGTCCATAGGACAAGAGAACTAATAGCAAAATAAATAAACTCATTCCAGCTCATTCTCTTTTTCCTCCTTTGAATAATAGGGTAACAGATCCCAGCATAACCATTGCAATTCCAACATATGAAACTATAAGCCAGGGATCATATACCAATTCAAAAATTGATATTTGTGAGTCCCTCCCCTTGCCGGTATCATAAGAGTACTGATAAATATTCCATCCTCCTATGCTAAGAGGATTATTTACCTCAATAACAGCACTCTTCTCCTTCCCATTCTTAGTAAAAACCTCCACCTGAGATGAGAATCGTTCAGGTTCAGGATAGGTCATAGCAAAGCAGTATCTCTCATCAATATCAAGTATCATAAATTGTTGAAAATGGTTACCGCAGCTTACTTTTCCAGTCAACTTCCTACCATCAGAAAGCCTCTCTGCAGTAATTGAAGCAACAGGAGCCATCATAGGAGGATATTTAAATGTGTCAATATTTATTTTCCATCCGGAAATTATCCCTGACTCACCTTCTGCAGCCTCAACAAACAGAGGTTTCCTGACAGGCTGAGACTCTCCGGTTGTCTTATCAACAATGGCTATTTTAGGAGGATATTCAGACATACTAAAATCAAGCAGAGTTATTGCAACAGGTAACTCTACAGGCTCTCTGATTCCACTTCTCTCCCCTCGCCACTCTGTTGTACCCTCTGCAACTGTCATAAACCACCGCTGCATATCTCCGGAACCCGGCCCTGCTGCAAACAGAAATAAAAGCAGCCCCAGGTGGTTTAGCATAAAACCATAATCCATTTTAATACTGAATTTCCTTACTCTTTTACCAATTGCAAGAGCAAGATTTATCATACACATCAGATATACTAATGCAAAAGGCCATGAGTGCTTTACATCATTCCCCGGTACCAGCCCCATATAGATAGCCATTAAAGTAACCAGGGACAGAAGGATAACAGATACCTTTCCCGAGCCAAACTTTCGAATTGGTTTGGGAAACTTAAAAGGTATCAGCAGAAGAAGTAATATTCCCAATACAAGATTTACA
>SABC01000184.1 GCA_009929175.1 Bacteroidia bacterium
TTGGCAGATGCCAAAGGCAAAATAATCAGCAATCTCGAGTACAACCCAACAACCGGGGAGTTAATGTTCGTCTCGGATATAGAAGGGGTCAAAGGGTTGTTTGCATTGGATATAAATGAAAAAACAATTGTTTCGGTTGTAAGGCCGCGCTTTGGAATAGAAGGGTATTGCCTCGGCAGGGAAGGAGCAGTTATTGTAAGTGACTTTACGGCAAACGGCTATGAGCTTAAGGAGGCAAGGTCAATTGCCGGCAAAAATATGCCAGGTAGCAATGGCAGGGATTCATATGAATTTGGAGAAGCATACAGGGACACAATTGTAAATAGTTTGGTTGCCCAGGCTGCATACAATACGGACACTCTTGAAACTCCGGCCGGTTACAAGTTCGAATCAAAACCATACCGTAAAGGAGCCAATCTGTTCCGGATTCACTCGTGGGCACCCGTCTATTACAATATCGACAATATTAAAAACCTTACCTATGAGTCTGTATATGATCTGGTTTCGCCAGGCTTTATACTATACTCCCAAAACAGCCTCAGCACTGCCTATGCAATGGCGGGTTACTCGTGGCAAAGAGGCTTCCATTCGGGCCACTTTAAATTCCGTTACCATGGCTTCTTTCCCGTGATTGAAGTTTCGGGAGACCTCAACACCCGGGACAGGACGGAAATTTCACTGACAACCAATAATCAAGGAGACAATTACCAGATCAATGACACAATTTTCGGATCTCCTTATCTTAAGGTAAATATGCTTGCTTATGTTCCTCTGAGGTTCAACTCCGGAGGCTGGAGCAGCGGAGTAGTGCCCAGGTTTAGCTGGAGGTACACAAACGACAGGTTTTACTCTGACAGGAATGTAAAATTTGGAAATTATCAGTTTGCAAGTTTTGGAGTAAGCCTCTACAGGGTGAGGAACATGGCACACCGGGATATTTTCCCCAAAAAGGGAGGAGGAATGAGCATCTTGTACTCAGTTGTACCTTTTTCGGGTGAGAATTTTGGTTCCCTCCTGTACTCATCCCTCTATTTGTACACACCGGGAATGGTCACGGGACATGGCATTAAATTATCGGCTGCATTTCAACAACAGTTTTACAATAAGAAAAATTATTTGATGTCCAATACAATAGCATTTCCTTCGGGCTATGAAGAAAGGTACAGCAAATGGGCCTTTTCGGCCTCTGCTGAGTATGCCATGCCTCTGTATACCGCGGATATACCACTGACTCCGTTGCTTTATATAAGGAGAGTCCAGCTTAAACCATTTGCCACCTTCTTTAGGAACGGAGGGCAAAGTGGACCCGAAAACTTGTGGGCAGTTGGCAGCGATCTTCTGTTTGATCTCAATTTACTCGGGATATCCTATCCGCTGGTGCTTGGGATTAGGGGAGGAGTCAATGGAGAAAAGCGTACCTTTGCAGAACTTTTATTCAAGACTCCATTATAAAAGATTGCAAACAACATGATTAGATTTAATAAACTAAATACACTCAAACCTTTTGACTGGCTGTTGATTATAGGAATAATAGCGGCCAATCTCATATATTCTGTACAAATGGGGGAATTCGATGTGATCGGTTCCATTGCCGGGATTACAGGAGTTGCCTGTGTTGTGCTGGTAGCCAAAGGCAACATTTTAAACTACATTTTTGGAGTTGTCAATGTATCCCTCTATGCTTTGGTTGCGTTCAAGGCCCAGTTGTACGGCGATGCTGCTTTGAATGCCCTGTATTATCTCCCTATGCAATTTATCGGATGGTACAGCTGGATAGGCAAACGTCAGGAGGAGACATCTGTTACTGTCGATGCAAGGAGGCTGAGTGCAATGCAAAGAGTCCGGTTGCTGGTGCTTTCTTTGGCAACAGTTGCTATTACAGCCTATGTGCTTTACCTGTTTAAGGATCCTCAACCATTGAAAGATGCTGCAACAACAGTCCTTTCTGTGATAGCAATGTTCCTGATGGTGCGCAGGTTTATGGAGCAGTGGGTGCTTTGG
>SABC01000185.1 GCA_009929175.1 Bacteroidia bacterium
CCAGCAATGCATTCACCTATAGCATCTCAGGGGATTGCCCAACGGGGCATGTGATCCCGTTCACCCTGACCATGACCGACAGCTGGGGGAACCAGTGGATTGATAGCTTGTTTATAACTGTAAGATGATAGTTTTTACATGCTGAGCAGACAAAGGATATTTATGAATGAATAAAACATATATAACAATAATCTTGTTAGCCTTGGGATTTAGGCTTTTTGCTGTAGATTTGTCGTATGATATTTCTCTGTTACCGGAGGATAATGGTTCTGGTACCATCACCAGCTTTCGGTTGGGGTTCAGTAAAGACTTTTCCAGTCGCATAAACTTTAGAGAGTCTCAAAGCAACCTTACGACGACCACGATTCAAGGATATGGGCCTGATTCCCTGCAAAACAGTAATTCAACGAGCCTCCAAATTGATCTGTTGCCTCTTGAGTTCGAATTGAATACACAATCAATTAGCGGAATAATCTCTTTTGGTTTCAGTTATCTTGAAATCGAAGAGAAACAGCACGCAGTTTTTGACGATGTTAATGGGTATCTGGAAATCCCTGCTGGTCAGCTGATAGCATATCGTAATTTGCGGAAGGCACAACTATATTCTCCAAGAATTGGATTGGAGCTCCAATATATGCCATTCAAAGATTTATCTGTACATTACAGCGGCTTCATCAGTCCAGTCTACTTGCTTTTCCTGAATCAAGAGATGCATTACAGCATAATTGCAGCTCAAGCCACAAACTCGTTGCAACGGTGGTCTTCTCCATATCTAGAGCATAGTCTTTCCATACAGTATAAAAATTGGATACGGATTGCAATGTATCATACTTACCAAAGATTGGATTTTCAGACTATGGATTGGGATAATACAGGAAGCTATTTGAAAGCTAACGATGATATTCAAGAAAATCATGAGATTCGTATTGGAATTGAGCCTCTTCTCTCTTTCAACGGTGGGATGACAAGTTTCAAATTAGGTTTCTATTGGAACGCAATAGGTTTTAAATCTAGCTATTGGGGCATTGAAGCGAACAGGACCCAATTCTCTGTTACCTTTGGTACTGAAGGCTAGAGATCTTTGGCTACAAGAAAAAATGATAGTGGTTTTCTGGGCATTAGATAATCCAATACTAGCAACTCTATTCAACAAATATTTGCTTTAGCATAATAAGCCATTGTTTCAAAAAGTGATGAATCACAGAACATTACGGTAGGGTATATGAGGCATAAGGCTACTATTCTCACCCGATCCCATGCCGGTTCCCTTTCTCCCTGGCCTCAACAGCCCAGTCTATCGGTTCCAACCCCTCAAGCCGGTTGTACTCATCCCAATACCTCCTGGCCCATTTGACCAGCAGCTTGGTTATATCACAGATGTAGGTCGTCCGTTTGAACTCGCCGAACTCCGAGTAACAGCCTCCGATGCAGTACGAACAGGCACTCTCCACTTCACAAGTCCTGCACTTTTCATCGAGTGAGCAATTGGAGCGATAGGCGCCTTCGCGTACCTTCAAAAAGTTTTCCTTGTGGGTGAACCCTTTCTTGGCGGCCCCGACGATGAAATCGGCCTTGTCGACCTGGGTATGCGGCAGCCATCGGATGCACGGATAGATCCTGCCATCGACCGAAAGCGCGGGCATGGCTCCGCTTCCGCAGTGGCCGGTACAATTCCAGTCAGGTCCTGTGGACAGGTGTGCGTAGCCGAACTGCTCCTTGCTGAGCATACTCCAAAACAGATCGTCGCGATGCTCCAGCACATAGGCGGTGCATTTTTCCATCTGACGGTCCAGTTCCTCGTAGTCGGCCTGGGTACACCCCGTATCCTCCATGATGAAGTTCTGGTTGATGTGCCGCAGTCCCAGCTGTTCATGCAAATACACCAACGAGTCGAAAAGGTAGGGGATGCTCTGACGGTTCGCGGTGGATTTGGTCTGCATCGACTGGATCGGGAAGGTCTTTTGGTACCACGGCCAATGGCGGATGATGCTCTGC
>SABC01000186.1 GCA_009929175.1 Bacteroidia bacterium
TAAAGGTGCCAGGGTAAGAAAGAGATCGTTCAGCGGGGTCTCTGCCTGATCCAGCAGGGTGAGCCTCTTGCACTTGAAGTTTGTGAGTTGTGTGCAGATCTCACTGCCGATTGATCCGGCAGCTCCTGTTACCAGTATGCTTTTTCCTTCAAAATATGGAGCAAGAAGGTCTTTGTTTATCTCTATTGCGTTTCTTCCCAACAGGTCTTCAATCTTTATCTTGTTTATCTGTGGTGCTGTCTGGACTGCAGCCTCGCTTGTCTCACTCTCTTTTCCCCTGAATTTGCTGAACGATGTCACTGCGAGAAGTTCCAGCCCGTCTACGATGCACAGGTCGTAGAACTCCTTTGGCATTATGTCTATCTGGTTCTTATAGAGCAGCATTGATTGTACGTTGTAGTGCTCCATATGTTTTTTTATTCCGGATTTTGCCGAAAGTACAGGGAGTCCTGCAAGGGATTTGCCTACGTGTGCCTCTTTGAGTGCTATGAAAGCTACCGGTTTATAGGGGTTTTGATTCTCGTCTTTGATTGATTGTGCAAGGAGTACAGAATCGTGCTCGCTTCCTAAAATGAATATGTTTTTTTTCTCTTTAGGTATGTTGCTCTCAATGTATGAGAATACCGACCTGACTGTGAATCTCATAAGTAGCTGCATGGCTAATATTATGAGTCCCACCATCGGGCCGAACCACAGTTGGAATGTTATCGGGTAAACCATCTCATCAGTTGCGTTGTTTACCATAATGCCCACAATGGTAAAGATGATAATGGCTGTAATGTTTGATAACACTACTCTGTAGAGGTCTTTCCATGTGGAGAACCTTACGACTCCGTGGTGGGTGTGGAATACTATTGAGCTGAATATGTATATTCCCGTGAGGGTTAGCATTTTCAGCAAAAAGTGTGAATAACCGTGAGTAGAGAGAGTTCCTCTGAAGAGCCAGAATATGGTGAAGCACATAACTACGATAGCAATGTCCAGGATCAATATTGACCATCTTGGCATGTAGTTACGTAAGAGGAGCCTTATGTTGAGACGGAGCTGTTTTTGAAGTTTACTCATGAGGGTAGGCGCAAAAATGCTGGTGAGTCACATTTTGTATAGTGCTCACAGTTTAAGTTCGGTAAAGGCAAAGTTAGTAAATTATCCCTCTAACTCCCCCTTTTTTTTTAATTATTTTATGCTAAATTTGAGCCACTTACTAAGTATTTTAAAATCAATTCCGAAATGATAACTACACGCTCACTTTTTGTAATTTTTACACTCTTTTTTCTTTCGATTTGTTCTTTTGCAGAGGCCGGAGCCAACGAACCAAAACAGGTTACTGTACAAGTCACTTTACATGTTTCTTCTCAAGCCGCTTTACCAATAACCTCCCAAGTTGCCTCTCCTGCAAACTCTTCTGAAGAGGTTAGATTCGCGTATCTCACTGATGTACACATATCTGTCGGCACAACAAATGTTGACGACTTGGAAAATTCCGTTAAGGATATAAACGCATTGGACGATATTGACTTTGTGATTCATTTTCAGCGACCAGGTTCTGTCGTGGCATATTATCAACAGGTTGGTCGTGCAGGCCGAGCAGTTGACAAGTCCTACGGTATTTTGTTAAATGGATCTGAAGATGATGAGATTCAAAACTATTTTATTGATTCTGCTTTTCCAAGTTTGAACGTGTTTCAGGATATTCTTCGAGTGCTTGAAGCTAGTGAAGGAATGTCCTTTTTTGAAATACTTTCCAATGTAAACACATCGACTTCAAAGGCAGAAAAGGCAATCAAGCTGTTGGAGGTTGACGGCGCAATTGCCCAAGCGTACGACAAAAAGGTAATTTACTTTCGAACGCCAAACAAGTGGACACCAAATACTGAAAGGGTTAATCGCGTGCTTGAGTTGCGAAGGTCCGAGTTGTCCCAAATGCAATCCTATGTAGATTCTTCAGGTTGCTTAATGCAATTTTTGTTGGATGCGTTGGATGACCCAGATC
>SABC01000187.1 GCA_009929175.1 Bacteroidia bacterium
CTCAAGCCAGCTGAGCGAAATATCAGCTGTGAGTATTGCAAGAAACCGTTTCTTTCCATTCTCTTCTTTGTATATCGGAACCGAGAACGTGGTCATGATGGCGTTACCGGCCCCCTCGTCAAAATATGGTTCACTCCAGAGCGGAAGACCGAGCTCTTTCGGAATCTGATACCAATCCATTGTGAAATAGTCATACTGCTCATCGCCGATATATTTAAAGCTCACACTATCTCCATTTTTGTAAAAATATGGAGAGCAATACTTCCGGCCTTTTTCGCACATATTGGGTTCAAAAGCAAGTGCAGCCCCATAAATTTCAGGATTATTTGTGACCTCCTGCCTGATAAGTTCGATCAACTCCTCCTTGGTGTAATCACCCGACTCAATCATCTTTGCCATGTTAATCGGCACCTTCTCCACCGATGCAAGAACCTTCTCTACCTGAAGGACTGCATTTTTGGTAAGTGCCTCGGCATTTTCAACCAAATTATTTTGAACTGTTTTCTTGGAAATCTGATAGCTGTAAATTGATATGAGAAAGAAAACAAGCGCCGTGCTTGTGAAAATGTAGAGTATGAGTTTAAAAGAAATTCCTCTGTCCTGTTTTAGAATTTTCATGCTATCTCTCCTTGATTATAGGTTGATAAAACCGGTTGAAATCCGGAATCTCCTTTATTGTACCGTTCTCTTTGAGAATTCCAGCTACCAGTGTATAATCCTTCGTTGTAAGT
This sequence comes from Bacteroidia bacterium, assembly GCA_009929175.1. Taxonomy (GTDB): domain Bacteria; phylum Bacteroidota; class Bacteroidia; order Bacteroidales; family UBA932; genus Bact-08. The sequence continues at coordinate 732 of SABC01000187.1, forward strand.
GTGTTGTTGAAATTCGTGGCCCCTTCCGGGAGATAAAGATCCTTGTAGCGCTCCAGCATCCACTTCTGATGAACCTTGTTGACCGCAACCTTCTCGTTTTTGGCATATTTGACCACAATGTCTATTGCCTCCTCCTGGTGGGTGAAGGCATACCTCCAGCCTTCGAGTGTTGCCAGGACAAAATCCCTGCAAAGTTGCGGATCATTCTTCAATTTTTCCGACAGACAGTAAATCCCGTCTTCGAGGAAGTTAAACCCGTAATCGGCAAAGAAGAAAGTATTCAGCTCCTCCGGGTCGTATCCCGAATTAATAATTGAATGATACTCGTCAAACCAGTTTGCAATGATTATATCTACACCTCCTATGAGGAAAAGGCTATTGGAATTACCGATCGGGATAATATTGACATCCAGCTTGTATTTGGCAAAAAGAGCCTTCGGAAGCATCTCATAACCGGCCCATATGCCGGCGCGTCTGTGATTCATGTCCTTCAGCGACTCCACACTGCCAGACTTCTTGGTAATCAACATGGTTGAGGAGCGGAATGATGGCTGTGCAATATTGACGATATCAGTACCCTTTGCCTTAAGCTCAATGGCATTTGCAAGCCACAATGCCGCAAAATCAGCCTCGCCGGAGGAGATAGGTGTTGTGGATGTGACAACAGGTTTAAATGGAATGATGGATAGATCTATACCGTATTTACGGTATATTCCCTTCTCGATTCCAACATAATATCCTGCAAACTGAGCGGTTGCAACCCAATAAGGGAGAAAGGAGACTTTACGAAGCTCCTTTCCTTTATAATCCGTGGCAGCGAGTGTGTCACTCTTTTTTTCCTGCGCCTCACTCCCGGCCTCTTTTTCTTTACAACCAACGGGGGCTATGAGCACACTCAGAAGCAAGAGAGAAGCAAGCCTTGTTTTAAAAAAGGATTTCATAGTTCTGACGATTTTCCGGATAGGTTAAAGTGTATCAAAATTAATAAAAATGATTCAAATTTTGTATTTAAGCATAAGTTTCTGCGCCAGATCGTGAGATGCTTTCAGGACAGAAGGCAACCCTCCTCCAGGTATGGACCACTGGCTTGTGTAATAAAACCTCTTCAAACCCGGCAACTCAATGCCCACAGGAGATTTTGCCACAAGATTGCTGCCCGGGAACCAACCCTGTGCGGCCCCTTGCCAGTTACCTGTATATCTGTGATAAGTTGCAGGAGTTGCAACATCAGTCACCTCGATCTTCTCTTTTATACCT
>SABC01000010.1 GCA_009929175.1 Bacteroidia bacterium
GCAGTAAAGGGGACTACGGTAAATACCGATTTCCCAGGAATAAGTAAAGATCCTTTTCCTGGAAACTGCAGAGGCACTGATAAAACCAATCACCTTTTCTGCAGGATCGGTAACACATTTAATATTACCCGCAATTTCGGAAGGTTGAGGAGCAAAGATTCCACCAATATCATCGGAATTCTTACGTATGTTCTCCCAGTAAATATATCCCTCCCTGGTCAAAGCAATCTGAGAAAGCTGCATTGAGTACAGGTAATTGATTTTATTATCGGTGTTACCAATAGAAACCAACTTCTTTTGAAACACCCTGTCTTCGCTCAAATGTTCGGTAGATGCAATGAGGATGTCCCGGGAAACCGAATGGTTCCAACAAGTATTCCTGTTGTCTTCGTGGGGGATCTCATATATCTTCTTACTGTTGGGTTCATATTCGAACATAGAGTAGATATAGGAGTTAAACTCCCAATCTTCCCGGAAACTCCACATATAATAGTTGGTCTTTTTCAAAGGATCATGGCTGTTAACATGAAAAGTCACCTCAGTGGAGTCCTTGCTCAGTGTAAAGCCGATTTCGTCTATCTCCGGAGAGATTTTTACCGGCACAAAATCCGATTCATAAACTTTTCCCTCCACATTGACGACAAGCCTGTAGTTATCCCTCACATCGGCACCAGCTGTGTTGATCTCATAAACAACTTTATCCCCGCTGACAACTCTCCTGGAGTAGTATTTCTCTCCTTTATCGCTCTCAACCCATACCTGGGCCATCTTTACATATTCAACCCCTTCCGGCTCATCCAGTGCCTTGGAGTGACTCAGGACAACTCGGGTAAAATCATTGACCAGGATATTACCCTCAATTACAAGCATCCGCTCATTAAATACAACCCCCTCCGGTTCGAAAGGTGTCACACAACTGCTCACCAATCCCATAAAGGACAACATGGAAACCAATATCAAAAACTTCTTCATAAGAAATGTTAAAACTTAATGTTATATGTAATGTACGGAATGGGAGCACCAAAGATCGAAAGTTTGTATCCCTGGATCTTACGCCCCGAATTTGTGTCATAGTAAACCGAGAAGGCATTCTTTCTGCCGGTCACGTTGTATACACCAATTGTGATTGTGCTATAGGTAAACAGAGTCAAATTGTGACTCGGCTCAATATTGATTGAAAAATCCATCCGGAAGTAATCCGGAATCCGGTAGGCATTCCTTTCGGAGTAATATAGTCTGTAACCATCACCATAATAATACTTGGCAATGGGAATCGTGACAGGCCGCCCGGTAGAATAATCCAAATTAAACGAAATGCTGAATCTTTGTGTAAACTTGTAATTACCAATTAACTTAATATCATGAGGTTTATCATATGCAGCATTGTACCAGTCACCACCATTAACAGAGTAAGACTCTTTTTCGCCACTCTCACGCAATTGTGTCCTGGAGTATGTATATGACAACCAACCATTGAGTTTGCCAAGAGGCTTCTTTGCCAATACCTCGATGCCATATGCCCTGCCGGTTGTCTTAAGGACATCCCTCTCAATGCTCTCATTCATATTGAGTATTGCTCCGCTTTTATAATCCAGGTAATTATTCATTTTCTTGTAATACCCCTCTACCGAGAGCTCAACCTTACTTCCAAAAATATTGGAATACAACCCTCCGGCAGCCTGCCATCCGTTTTGAGGTTCAATATTGGCATCACTAAGCTTCCAGATGTCAGTCGGAGATACCGAAGAGGTATTTGAAAGCATATGTATATACTGCTTCATACTGTTGAACCCGGCCTTAAAAGAGAGGTTATCTGTCAATGAGTACCTTGCAGAGATTCTGAACTCGGGATAGTGGTATGGTTTTACCATCGAACCCGCAGGAGTGAAAACGGTATCTGTGATTGATGATTCATCCCTTATTTCGTTACCATACTTATACCAGTTTTTTGGACCAAATGCCGAGTAAAAAGTGTACCTCAGCCCCAAGTCAATTGAAAGCCTGTCTGCAACATTCCAACTATCGCTGATATATAAGGAAACCTCAGCTGCTCTTTCTTTTTCCAGGGTACGGGCAACCACCAAAGACTCACCCGAGGCAGGTACAAGGGTGCCGGGAGCCAGGTTATAAAAAACAGAATTTATCCCGTAATTTACCGAATGTCTCTCATTCTTGAGCCAATTGAAATTGGCCTTGAGGAATGCCTGACGTATGTCAAATTTCATATTATAGGCATTCACTTGATTACCTTTCTCTTCGGACTCATAATTGTACTGATCGTACCCGGCACTGACAACAAGGTTATGGCGATCATTTATAATATTCCTCCATTTAACCGACCAGTTCATATTGGAATAATTATAAGTGGTATCGGGATTGAATTTAAAACCATCTCCCGAATAGTAACCATACAAATAAACAGTATTCCTGCTGTCAATCTTATGGTTCAGTCCAAGCGAAAAATCCTGGAAAGAAGCGGTACCGTTGTTGTACCCGCTCTCTTCCGGCAATAATTTAAGAATCCAGTTGGAGTAAGTGGTTCTGGCACCAAAAATAAAATTTGTCTTATCCTTGACTATAGGACCCTCCACATGCACCTTTCCTGTCAACAGACCTATACCTGCAGAGCCAGTAATCTTGTTGCTGTTACCGTTACGGCTGTTGATCTCCAGTACCGATGAGATCCGGCCACCATATTTTGCCGGTATAGTACTCTTGTACAACTCAATATCACTTACCACATCGGGATTGAATGCCGAAAAAAGGCCAAACAGGTGAGTGGGATTATACAACGTTCCTTCATTGAACAATATCAGGTTTTGGTCAGTGGCCCCACCCCTGACATTGAATCCACCCGACGACTCGCCCACAGATTTCACCCCGGGCAGGGTAAGTACTATCTTCATCACATCCGCCTCTCCGAATGCAGCAGGAACATGCTTTATCCTGTCTATCCTCACCCTTTCCAGCCCTATCTGTGTACTTCTCATTTTTTGGGTACTCTCGGCCGTTAGTACAATACCCTTCAAAGGATAAACCTTATCCTTTGCCAAGATATTAAGATCCCCGTCACCAAAGACCTCCAAGGTCAACTTAGCATCCTCTAAGCCATAGCCCCTTATTTCCAGAGTATTTTGGCCAGGTGGCAGCAAAATCCTATAGAAGCCGAAGGCATCCGTTGTAGTAGCTGTATTTGGAGCCGCAATAAAGACAGAGGCCCCAGGTATCGGTTCACCGGTATCAATGTTGGTTACATAACCTGTCAATACAGCCCTTCCGGATCCCTTTGGCGAATTCGGATCCCCAATCTTGTATACCTTGTTGTCAAAACGGGCGACGTTGTCACTGTATGTCACAGCACCCAAATAATCACTTGAGGCACCGCTTTTGTTTTTATCGAAAAAATAACCCTCCGGCAGAGAAAGAAAAATCCCGACATTCTTAAGGAGATAAATATTGTTGTCGACAACCGTTACAGTGTAGCCGGTTCCTGCAAGAGCACCTTCCAATCTCCTTTGCAGAGAATTATCACTGAAAGAAAGGGATACCTTGAATGTGTCAGCCGGGCTCTCCAGCCTGTAAAACAACTCAAAAGCTGTTCTTTCATTCACAACCCTCCTTAGAGAATCAAGGGTAATGTTATTGACTGTTATCTCTGTCTCATTTTTAACTTGCGCAAATGCGGCAAAAAAGATCAGGATAAAGCAAATTAAAGTTGCTGTTTTTTTCATTTTAACGAGATAACAAAGTAGAATTTATATACTGTAAAAGGGCATTGTAGGAATTGTCCCTGTTATTGCGGACATCAAAAATATTACCCCTCACAAACTTCCTGACCGAAGACCTTGGTAATTCATAAAACCTCCATATATCGGACAGCCGTCTAATCTGAACCATTTTGTCCTCCGATAACATGTAATACTGAGTGGTCGGGAAAAAGATCCTTTCGATCTGGTTTTTGGAAGAGGTGCTCAAAGATTGGTTGATTTTTTCTTCGTAAATTTTCCTGATTTTCTTTAACATCCTAACACCATCCCCTTCCCATAACAACTGGTAGTAACCACTCTCCAAAGAATAGGAAGGAGCATCCTCAGAAAGGTTGGAAGCATACTGGTTAATATTTATAAACAATCTGTCTCCAATTCGGAACTCCGAAACAAAATCCTTGTTCAGGATAACCACTTTACCTATATGATTGTCTATAACATACAACTCATCCAAATGGCTGTTTAGGTTAAGTCTGACATCTTTGTACAATTTCCCGTTATACACAACATTACCATCTTCAAATGTTTCGGAATATGCGTAATATGTCCCGGTAAACCCAAATCCATAAACCAAAGGCGAAGCTCCACGTAAAAGGTTGATAAGGTCAGATGCATTTTCCCTGTATAAAAAGTAGTCATCCTTATCCTGGGCGTAGGTATTCACAGAGGCAACGGAGAGCATAAACAGCAACAACAGATATCTTATCATAACAGATTAATTAAATTTGCATTATGTTTGAAAAAAGAGATGTAAATATACAAATAAGTACGACTTCCAATCATTCATAGTATACTTATTTAATGCAATACGATTTATAAAAGACAAACGCTACATTTAAATTCAAAATAACACAGTATATCAATGGCAAATGACAACGATTTATATGCGGGACAAATTGATAACCACTCTATTATCAAAATTGACAAAGTACTTCAATATCTTACCAATCTGCATATTGATTACAAGGTCTGGTATCACCCACCCCTGCCCACCATAGAAGAGGCCCTGGAGTATTGGAAAGATATGCCCGGAACCCATTGTAAAAATCTTTTCTTTAGAAATCACAAAGGCAACCGCCATTACCTTGTAATATTTGAATGTCACAAAGAATTGGATGTGAAAAACCTCGAACAAAAACTAAAACAAGGAAAAATATCCTTTGCTTCACCCACCAGGATGGAAAAATACCTGGGAGTTACACCAGGATCAGTCACACCTTTTGGTCTTGTAAACGATCATGAAAGACATGTAAAAGTATTCCTAGATAAAGACCTCAAAGAAACCGACTTTATCAGTTTCCATCCAAACGACAACAGAGCCAGCGTAGTAATACCCTATCAAGGATTTATCAAATTCCTTGAAAACCGGGGAAACGAATATGAATATATCTAGGGACAGCCAGCATTAAAGCACAAATAAAAAACAAAAGCCGCCCTCTACATTAAGGCGGCTCTTGTTTCCTATATAGTACCAATAAACTCTATTCTGCCACAGTTGCTTCTTCGGCAGGCATTTCGGGTTTTTCAGTCTTGGGAGCTGCAGTAGCTGCAGTGGTTTTCTTGGCACGGCCACGGCGTGTAGTGCTCTTTTTGGCCTCAGGTTTGGCTGCAGCAAGTGCTGCCTCGTTGAAGTCAACAAGCTCAATCATTGCCATATCAGCTGCGTCACCCTGGCGGAAACCAAGTTTCAACACCCTTGTGTATCCACCCGGACGGTCCGCAATTTTTGGTGCAATTACACGGAACAACTCCGAAACAGCCTCTTTTTGCTTAAGGTAAGCAAAAACAGTACGGCGCGAATGAGTTGTATCGTCCTTAGATTTTGTCAGCAAGGGCTCAATATATTGTCTCAAAGCCTTTGCTTTGGCTTCGGTTGTCTCGATTCTTTTGTGAAGTATCAATGACGAAGCCATATTTGCCAACATCGCTTTACGGTGTCCGCTCTTACGGCCCAGGTGGTTAAAAGATTTATTATGCCTCATTTTTCAATACTTTCTTTTCAATATTAAACTTTGTTACGTCCATCCCAAAGTTGAGTCTGTACCTCTCAACCAGGCTGTCGATTTCGGAGAGTGATTTCTTTCCGAAGTTACGGAACTTCATCAACTCAGACCTCTGCAGAGAAACCAAGTCAGCAAGAGTATCTATCTCAGCTGCTTTTAGACAGTTGAGAGCCCTTACCGAAAGCTCCATATCGGCAAGCTTGGTCATAAGCAGATGCCTCATTCTCAATGACTCCTCATCAAGTTCGTTACTCACTACCTCTACCGGAGTTTCAAGGGTAATTTTCTCATCGGAGAAAAGCATAAAGTGGTGGATAAGGATTTTGGCAGCCTCTTTAAGAGCATCTTTTGGGTGGATGGATCCGTCTGTTGTTATCTCTAAATTCAATTTCTCGTAGTCTGTCTTTTGCTCAACACGCCAGTTTTCAACGGAGTACTTCACGTTTTTTATAGGAGTGAAGATAGCATCAATGGGAATCAGACCAAACGGAGCATCCTCAACACGATTCTCTTCTGCCGGTACGTAACCTCTACCCTTTCCTATCCTGAGTTCAATGGAAAGATTAACCGAAGGCTCCATAGAACAAATATGCAGCTCGGGGTTGAGTACTTTGAACGAAGAAAGCTGCTTGGAGATCTCTTCGGCGGTAAACTGTTGTTTCCCGCTAACCGAAATGTTAACGATTTCTGTCTCCTCGCCCTCGATCATACGCTTGAAGCGTACTTGCTTTAGGTTGAGCACGATATCCACTACAGTTTCGATGACACCTGGTATGGTTGCAAACTCGTGATCCACACCTTGTATCCGTATAGCTGTGATGGCATGCCCTTCAAGGGACGATAACAGAATCCGGCGCAATGCGTTTCCAACTGTTATGCCATAACCTGGCTCCAACGGGCGGAACTCAAAGCGACCGAATGTTTCGGTAGCGTCAAGCATTATTACCTTATCGGGTTTTTGAAATGCTAAAATTGCCATTATAATTTTATTTAGAGTATAACTCGACTATTAATTGCTCGTTGATAGTTTCGGGAACCTCGCTTCTTATAGGCATGTTAAGGTACTTGCCGGTAAGGGATGCTCCGTCCCACTCTATCCACGAAAATCTTGCGCTGCCACGAGATATGCTCTCCTGGATAATTTCCAGGCTCTTTGATCTTTCGCGAACAGCAATTACATCACCGGCCTTCACTATTGAAGAAGGGATGTTGCACAACTCACCGTTAAGCATGATATGACGGTGGGTAACCAATTGTCTTGCAGCAGCACGACTAGGGGCAATACCCATCCTGTAAACCAAATTGTCTAACCGTGATTCCAGAAGCAAAACCAGGTTCTCACCTTTACGGCCCTTCATCCTGGAAGCCTTCTCGTAAAGGTTCCTGAATTGTCTCTCAAACAAACCGTAGGTGTACTTTACTTTTTGCTTTTCTTTCAACTGGATTCCATACTCCGATGTCTTCTTGCGTTTCTTTGCAATACCATGCTGACCCGGAGGGTAATTCTTTTTCTCGTAACTTTTATCGGGACCAAAAATAGGTTCTCCAAATTTGCGGGCTATTTTGGTAGTAGGCCCTGTATATCTTGCCATGTTAAATCGTTTATTATGAATTCAAAAAGGTTAAACTCTACGACGTCCTTTAGGACGGCATCCATTATGAGGTACAGGAGTAACGTCAATAATCTCAGTTACTTCGATACCTGCTCCGTGAATAGTACGGATTGCAGACTCACGTCCGGCTCCTGGCCCTTTCACATAGACCTTAACCTTACGAAGACCTAAATCATAAGCCACTTTGGCACAATCTTCGGCAGCTGTCTGTGCTGCGTAGGGAGTATTCTTCTTAGAACCCCTGAATCCCATTTTCCCTGCAGACGACCAGCTTATAACCTGGCCGGTAGCATTTGTCAGAGATACTATGATATTGTTGAAAGTAGACGAAATATGCGCCTGACCGTAGGCCTCTACCTTTACAACTTTTTTCTTATTTGATGTTCCTGTCTTTTTTGCCATGATCTAGGTTCTATTTAGTTGCTTTCTTCTTGTTAGCTACAGTTTTCTTCTTACCCTTACGTGTACGGGCATTATTCTTGGTAGACTGACCGCGAACAGGAAGCCCGAGACGATGACGGATACCCCTGTAACATCCGATATCCATCAAACGTTTGATGTTCATTTGAACCACAGAGCGAAGTTCTCCCTCTATTTTATACTCACCTGCAATTGTTTGTCTTATTGCAGCTATCTGATCGTCATTCCAGTCCTTAACTTTAGTACTTAGATCGATGCCGTTTTTGGCAAGGATCTGTTGTGCCGAACTGCGGCCGATCCCGAAGATATAGGTAAGACCTATCTCTCCGCGCTTGTTTTTTGGTAAATCAACTCCGGCTATACGTGCCATAATTTATTCTATTCTCTTTATTGTTTACAATTAATATTATCCTTGACGCATCTTGAATTTTGGATTCTTTTTGCAAATTACGTAGAGGCGACCTTTACGCTTCACTATTTTGCAATCTTCGCTGCGCTTTTTAATGGATGCTTTTACTTTCATGTTATTTAATTTTTATTTGTATCTGAAAGAAATTCTTCCTTTTGTTAAATCATAAGGCGACATTTCAACCCTGACCCGGTCCCCTGGGAGGATGCGGATATAGTGCATTCTCATTTTACCGGAGATATGGGCAATTATTACGTGCCCATTGTCCAGTTCTACGCGAAACATCGCGTTTGACAGAGCTTCAATTATTGTTCCCTCTTTTTCAATAGCAGCTTGTTTTGCCATTTAATCCTTAAGATTTAAATATTAATATTTTCAATGTACCCGAATGTAGACAAGACTTTTGGAGTATTACCATCAATTGCAACCATCAACTCAAAGTGTGCAGAGTTTTTGCCATCTGCAGTGCTGAGCGTCCAGCCATCATCGTGCAATACAACGGACCGGCTCCCTGCATTGACCATAGGTTCAATGCATATCACCATACCATCTGCCAGTTTTTTCCCCGACCCCCGGTTGCCGTAATTTGGCACCTCGGGCGATTCGTGGAGATTTCTGCCAATTCCGTGCCCAACCATCTCCCGCACAACGGTAAAACCGTTTTTCTCTACATGTTGTTGGACTGCACTGGAAATATCCCCGACACGATTCCCGGCAACTGCCTTTTCAATACCACGAAACAAAGATTCCTTGGTAACCTTAAGCAGTTTAGCCGTCTCATCCGAAACATTTCCAACGGTAAATGTGTAGGCAGAGTCCCCGTAATAACCCTTTAGACGAGTACCACAATCGACAGAGATAATATCTCCCTCCTTAAGGCGGTACTCCGAAGCAAATCCATGTACGATAACATCGTTCACAGAAATGCAAAGGGTGTACGGGAATCCTCCGTAACCAAGGAACGCTGGCTCAGCACCATTGTCGCGGATAAAGGTTTCGGCAATCTTGTCAAGCTCCAGGGTTGTTATACCGGGAACAATGTTTTTGCCAACCTCCGCAAGAGTCCTTGATACCAAATCGCCGTTAAGCTTTAGTATCTCAATCTCTTCCTTGGTTTTATAACTTATCATTATTCAAAGAACTTTGAAGATTCAACTACATACCCGAGCGGCCCTTGAGACGCCCGGTCTTCATTAAGCCGTCATAGTGACGCATCAGCAAATGACTCTCTATTTGCTGCAGAGTATCAAGAACCACACCTACGAGGATCAGCAGCGAAGTTCCACCATAAAATTGGGCAAACTCGTTGTTGACACCCAGCATGGCAGCGAATGCCGGCAAAATTGCTATAATAGCCAGGAATATTGATCCGGGCAAAGTAATTCGCGACATAATGCTGTCAAGGTATTCGGTAGTCTTTTTACCAGGTTTGATTCCGGGAATGAAACCGCCATTTTTCTTCATATCCTCTGCCATCATGGAAGGATTGACAGTCACCGCTGTATAGAAATAGGTGAAAGCAACAACCATCATACCGAATATAAAGTTATACCAAAATCCCATAGGGTTGGTAATGGTGGCAGCAATTCCGCGGGTAGCATCAAAACCGGCGAAAATCAGCGGGAACATCATTAATGCCTGTGCAAAGATAATCGGCATTACGCCGGCCGCGTTTATCTTTAAAGGTATGTACTGACGTACTCCGCCATATTGTTTATTTCCCACAATTCTCTTCGCATACTGAACCGGAATTTTCCGTGTACCCTGCACCAATGCAATTGTTGCAACAAACACGAAAAAGAGTATGATCAGCTCTGCTATGAGCATAAGAATACCACCACCTGCTGTCTGGTTTATCCTGGCTCCACCCTCGGCTATAAGGGCAAAAGGCAGACGGGCGATGATACCCACCATGATTATAAGAGAAATACCATTACCTAAGCCGCGATCGGTAATCCTTTCCCCTAACCACATTATGAACATAGTGCCGCCGATAAGAACTATAGTGGCAAATACGTTGAATGAGAATCCTTTGAATAAAAATGCTGTCTCCGGCAACTGCACGTGCAGGTTAGCCATGTAGGCAGGGCCCTGCAATACTAAAATTGCAATTGTCAGGTATCTGGTCCACTGATTCATTTTTCTCCTTCCACTCTCTCCCTCTCTCTGCAATCTCTGGAAATAAGGAATCATGATACCCAGAAGCTGGATAACGATAGAGGCCGAAATGTAAGGCATTACACCCAGCGCAAATATCGAAGCATTACCGAACGCACCTCCGGAAAACATGTTGAGCAAACCAAGCAACCCCTCGGATGCCTGATTCTGAAGGTTTGCAAGTTGAGTCGGGTCGATACCCGGCATAACTACAAAACTGCCCAGCCTGTATACCAACAGCAACAGGATAGTATAGACTATCCTCGTGCGCAGCTCCTCTATCTTGAAGATGTTTTTTATTGTTTCGATCAGTTTTTTCATTGTCCTGTCTAGATTATTGTTGCCTTACCTTGCTGGGCTTCTATCTGTTCAATGGCAGATTTGGAAAAAGCGTGGGCAGTAACATCAAGTTTAGCCGTAATAGGGCCGTTCCCAAGTATTTTAACTCTGTCATTTTTAGAAATCAGACCGGCTTCAATAAGTGTATCCAGTGTTAGGGTTGTGGTTCCAAGTTTTTCGGACAGAGCCTGAATGGTAGAAATATTCAAAGCTTTGTATTCTACCCTGTTTATGTTGTTGAATCCAAATTTGGGCAGTCTTCTTTGAAGAGGCATCTGGCCCCCTTCGAAACCTTTTTTGCGGGAGTATCCCGACCTTGACTGGGCTCCTTTGTGTCCACGGGTAGAGGTACCACCATGGCCCGAGCCTTCGCCGCGGCCAATTCTCTTCTCTCTTCCCAAAGAACCATCTGAAGGTGTAAGATTATGTAATTTCATTTGTAAAATCTCCTATTAGTTTAATTCTTCTACTTTTACAAGGTGTAACACCTTATCCAGCATCCCTTTGTTAACAGGGTTAAGTTCAATCTCAACGGATTGATGCAGTCTGCGGATTCCAAGAGACACCAGGTTGGCTGTTTGCCTCTGGGTTGCTCCATTTTTGCTTTTTACCTGAGTAATCCTAACTTTTGTCATATCCTTTCCTCCTTATCCGTTAAAAACCCTGTTCATTGGAATACCACGCAAACCGGCAACAGTATATGCATCCCTCATTTCGAGAAGTGCAGCAACGGTAGCTTTTACCAGGTTGTGAGGATTCGAAGAACCTTTTGATTTTGCAATAACATCAGTAACACCGACAGACTCGAAAACTGCACGCATGGCACCACCGGCGTTAACTCCGGTACCCTCTGCAGCAGGCTTCATGAATACCCTGGCACCACCAAACTTGGCAATTTGCTCATGAGGAATGGTAGTTTTGTTAAGGGGAATCTTCACCAGATTCTTCTTTGCATCTTCAATTCCCTTGGAGATAGCAGTAGTGACCTCATTTGCCTTACCCAGACCATATCCGACAACACCCTTCTCGTCTCCTACAACAACAATTGCTGCAAAACTAAAGTGGCGTCCCCCTTTGGTTACTTTGGTAACCCTTTTAACTGCAACCAATCTGTCTTTTAGTTCGAGATCGGTAGTCTTAACTTTTTTTACGTTTGTATTTGTCATACTCAATATCTTAGAATATAAGACCACCTTCACGGGCGGCATCTGCTAAACATTTAACTCTACCATGATATAGGTAACCGCCACGGTCAAATGCAACTTTGGAGATTCCCTTTTCAGTTGCTCTTTTTGCAGCCAGTTTACCTACAATTTTCGCTATCTCGGTTCCGGGTTTTCCCTTGCACTCTGCTGCTATCTCTTTATCGATAGAACTTGCTGCGGCAAGTGTAACGCCATCCACATCGTTGATGAGCTGAACATATATTTGTTTGTTGCTCCTGAATACACACATCCTGGGTTGCTCGGCAGTACCATTAACCACTTTGCGGATACGCATGCGTATTCTTTCTCTTCTTTCTATTTTAGTTAAAGCCATAAATCCTCCACTTGTTATTTAGCGCTGGCCGACTTACCGGCTTTGCGACGAAGTTGTTCTCCTACAAACTTAATACCTTTACCTTTGTATGGTTCGGGTTTGCGCAGTGAGCGCAGCTTGGCTGCCACCATTCCAAGCAACTGCTTGTCATGACTCTTGAGCGCCAAAATCGGAGCCTGACCTTTTTTGACCTGCTCGGTCTCGGCCTTAATCTCATTGGGCAGCATAAAATGTATATCGTGGGAATATCCAAGACTCATTTCCAGTACCTGACCTTTCACCTCCACACGGTAACCAACACCCACAAACTCTTGCCTGATGGTGTATCCGGCAGAAACACCGGTTGCCATGTTTTGAATAAGGGAACGGTACAGACCATGCATGGAACGATGTCTCGGCTGATCTGTCGGCCTTGACACTTTAACGACATTTCCCTCTACGGTAACTCTAATATCGGCATCCACCTTTTGCGAAAGTTCTCCGAGCGGGCCTTTAACCTTGACCACGTTTCCGGAGTCTATACTTACCGTTACTCCGGCCGGCAGGTTTACAGGTAATTTTCCTATTCGTGACATTATAAATAATTTAAATTAGTAACCATTAATAAACGTAGCAGACAACCTCTCCACCGATGTTCAGTGCTTTGGCCTCTTTATCTGTTATAAGACCTTTGGAAGAAGAAATCACGGCAATTCCAAGTCCGTTGAGAACCCGGGGCAGCTCTTCTACTCCCACATAATGCCTCAGACCTGGACGGCTAACCCTTGTAATCTTCTTAATAGCAGATTTTTTGGTTTCCGGATGGTACTTGAGGGCAATCTTGATTGTGTTGAAGGGTGTACCTTCTACAAGTTTGTAGCTAAGAATATAACCCTTTTCGTGAAGAATGCGGGTCAGTTCCAGCTTCATTTTGGATGCAGGGATATCCACTACCTTGTGGCCTGCGAGGGACGCATTACGCACCCTGGTCAAAAAGTCCGAAATTGGATCAGTCATTTTGTTGATTTTTAAGTTAATTCGACACTATTAAAAGTGCCCGATATCCAACTGTGTTAATAAAAATATAAAAGTATATGGCTCACGCCATTTCGCTGCTACCAACTAGCTTTGCGAACACCAGGGATAAGACCCTTGCTGGCCATTTCGCGAAACTGGATACGGCTGATACCGAAAATACGCATAAAACCCTTTGGACGACCAGTGATTGAACAACGGTTGTGTAGGCGTACAGGACTTGAATTCTTTGGAAGTTTGTCCAAAGCAGCATAGTCACCGGCCTCTTTGAGAGCTTTGCGCTTTTCTGCATATTTGGCACTTAACTTTGCGCGTTTTACTTCGCGTGCCTTCATTGATTCTTTTGCCATTATCTATCTCTAAAGTTTAAGATTATTTCTTGATATTCTTGAAAGGCAGTCCAAATTCACGAAGCAGTGCAAAAGCCTCTTCGTCTTTCTCCGCTGAAGTAACAAATGTTATCTCAATACCCAGGATCTTGGTGATCTTATCGATATCGATTTCGGGGAAAATGATTTGTTCTTTGATACCTAGTGTATAGTTACCTTTGCCGTCAAATTTCTCGTTAATCCCTTTGAAGTCCCTTATGCGGGGGAGCGACACGGAAATAAGCCTCTCAAGAAACTCGTACATCTTGGCAGCACGCAGTGTGGTCTTAACCCCGATAGGCATTCCTTTCCTGAGTTTAAAGTTGGAAATATCCTTCTTGGAGTAAGTCTGAACAGCTTTTTGACCGGTGATGATTGTGAGCTCCTGCTGGGCAATCTCTACAAGCTTCTTGTCTTGTGTTGCAGATCCGATACCTTGGTTGATCACGATTTTCTCGAGTTTAGGCACCTGCATAACCGAAGTATACCCGAAATCCTTCACAAGTTTAGGTGCTATCTCCTCTTTGTATTTGGTTTGGAGGGAAGGCACGTAGCCCTTTACCATTACTTGGGCTCCCTCTGTTTTAGCGGCTTTGGCCGGCTTTTCGGCTTTACCTGTCTGAGTCTTAGCAGCTGCTTTCTTTACAGCTCCGTCTTTAGTATTTGCCATTATTTGATCTCCTCTCCAGATTTTTTCGCGTAACGAACTAATTTATTGTTGTCATTCAGACGACGGCCGATTTTTGTGGGCCCTCCCTTCACAGGGTCAATGACCTGGAGGTTGGAAACGTGTATCGGTGCCTCCTGTTTGATAATACCGCCCTGAGGATGCTTTGCATTAGGTTTGGTATGTTTGCTTACCAAGTTGATTCCCTCAACAATGGCGCGATTCTTCTCGGTAATGACCTCAAGTACCCTACCGGTTTTGCCCCGGTCGTCTCCGGCATTAACAAATACTGTATCGCCTTTCTTAATATGTAATTTTTTACTCATATCCTTTAAATATAAAAATTATAACACCTCAGGTGCTAAAGATACAATTTTCATATAGTTTTCACGTAACTCCCTGGCAACGGGACCGAATATACGGGTGCCGCGAACCTCGCCCTGGCTGTTAAGCAAAACACATGCATTGTCATCAAAACGGATATATGAACCATCTGCACGACGGATCTCCTTTTTGGTACGTACTATTACCGCCTTGGATACAGTTCCTTTTTTTGTATCCCCACCCGGGATGGCACTCTTTACGGTAACCACAATTTTATCGCCAACTCCGGCATAACGGCGGCGGGTACCCCCCAGAACACGGATACAAAGGACCTCTTTGGCTCCGCTGTTGTCTGCCACCAATAATCTCGATTCTTGTTGTATCATGGCTATTTAACTTTTTCTACAATTTCTACTAGTCTCCAACGTTTTGTCTTGCTCAACGGGCGAGTTTCCATAATACGCACTTTATCTCCTTCACTACACTCGTTTTTCTCGTCATGAGCTACAAACTTGGTGGTTTTATTTACGAATTTTCCGTAAATAGGGTGTTTTACTTTTCTCTTTACAGCAACCACGATAGATTTGTCCATCTTGTTGCTTACCACCATACCTATTCTTTCTTTACGAAGATTTCTTTCCATGACTTCTAGTTGTCCTTCTTGTTTTCCATTTGGCTCAGAATTGTGAGCATTCTGGCAATATTTGTTTTTGCCTTTTTAATTTGAGATAAATCATCTAATGGAGAAATAGCATGATTCATCCTGAGGCGCACCAGGTTTGCCTTTTCAGTCTCGATGCGTTCCTTTAGATCATTAATGGATAATTCGCGAATCTCTGTTGCTTTCATCTTATTATTCCTTCATTAAATTATTCCTGGTAATCCCTGCGAACTACAAATTTTGTAACTACCGGCAGTTTTTGAGCTCCAAGACGAAGTGCCTCTTTCGCTACTTCGAGCGGAACGCCCTCTGCCTCAATTAACATACGGCCCGGTGTAATAGGACAAACAAATCCTTCCGGTGCTCCTTTACCCTTACCCATACGAACCTCTGCAGGTTTCTTGGTAAAAGGTTTGTCGGGGAATACACGTATCCATATCTGTCCTTCACGCTTCATATATCTTACGACGGCCTGACGAGCAGCTTCCAATTGTTGGCCGGTTAACCAACATGACTCTGTAGTCTTAATCCCGAAAGATCCAAAAGAGAGCTGATTTCCCCTCTGAGCGATCCCTTTCATACGGCCTTTTTGCTGCCTTCTGAACTTGGTTTTTTTTGGTTGTAACATTTCTTTTTTTACAGTTTAACGATAACAGTAAATATTTTTGTGTGCTTTGGTCATAAAAATTTTAGGGTTAAAACCCTGTTTCTCTGTCAAATAAGCAAATTGATCACGTATTTGGCGGGTTGCAAATATACCAAAAAAATTAAATGTGCAAAAGGTTGTTGGTTTTTTTTTACAAATTCTGATGTTTGAGGAATCTTATAAAATTGCCTCCCCAGAATTTTGCAAGCTCCTCCTCGGAGTATCCTCGCCTGAGTAATTCGATTGTAAGATTTTTCATTTTGGATGCATTTTCCATCCCTACGACACCACCTCCACCATCAAAGTCGGTTCCGATCCCCACGTGGTCTATACCAACAAGATTCTTTACATAATCTATATGGTCGGCAATATGGGCAACCGTAACCGAATCCTTTGGCAACTCCGATAGGAAGAAACGCCCCGTGGCAACCTGTATCAAACCGCCTGCATCTGCAATTGCCTTGATTTCGTTGTCCTTGAGGTTCCGGTTATGGTTTTTGATAGCATAAACTCCCGAATGCGATGCAATCACAGGCTTGGTGCTGAGCTTTACAACGTCTGACAAAGTTTGGGTAGAGGCATGGGAAAGGTCAATTATTAGACCGAGGCGGTTCATCTCCCTCACAACCTCTTTGCCAAATTCCGATAATCCGTTGTGCTCGGGGCCGCCCTTATCCATTGAGGCATCGCAAATATTATTGTGTTCGTTATGGCAGAGGGTAATGGCCCTTACTCCCATATCCCGGAAGAGTTCCAGCCTGGAGATATCGTCCCCGATGGCATACCCGTTTTCGATGGCAAGCATCACAGAGAGAACTCCGTTTTCCTTGTTCCTGAGAAGGTCGTCGGAGTTATAGGCAATTGCACCCCCCGGATAATCCTCTACATAGCTCCTGAATCTTGAAAGATTGTCCCTTACGTAATTGAAGGCCGAGTCCAGAGAGGCCTTGTCCCTCCCCTTTTGCCCAATGAAAACAGCAAACAGGGCTGCATCCAGCCCCCCCTCCCTCATTAGTGGAAAAGAGACCTGCCCTTTGGTAATACGGGAAGACTCCTTTGGATTGTTGATATGGAGCGCCGTATCATTATGGGTATCTACGGTCAGGTATTTTGAGTGGATTCTCTCTGCAATCTCCTGCAGCTCCCCAAGGCTCTTTTGGGAAGATTGGCCACTGCCTGTTACTGCAACAAGAAGCATAACAGGTAAAACCAGAGCCTTCAAATAATTAAAACCAGACATCATTATTCAGATGATTATAAAAGAGTTATTTTTTTCTCACAGGAGCTATCCACCAACCCATCTTTTTGGCCAACAGCAGGACGAAAGCCGCAAACACCAACAGTCCCAGCAGCAACCACACTCCCATGCCATTTACAAACAGCACCGGGACAAATGTTATGATAAGGATTTCCACCGGGGCGATAGGCAAATATGCAAGTGCATAATCATCCATGGCCTTGCTCTCAAGCTTGGGATCCACAATACGAAGCAGTGCAATACCCATTGCCATGGTCCCTGTCCACCAGCCCCAAGCAAAGATTGAGCGTTCGAACCAAAAAGTTTTGCAGAGTCTTTTGCCCAAATAGAAAGTAATGACCCAGGCAACGAAAATGCCCACCAGTAAAAGCACTATCAACGGAACCGCATATTTGACAACCACGCTTAGTTTTATTGATGCCACACCGCACGCAACCAGCAAATCGGTAAAAGTACTGCTCAACCGGGAGGTTTGTCTGGGGCAAATATAGTCCGATACCTTGGTAGCATCGAATATCTTCTTGAAAACAAGGCCCACTATAAAAGCAGCCGAGAAGACAGGGATTTCCAGTTTCGGATAGTAGAATTTGACCCCCTGGCTCAACATGTACCCGATAAAGGCAACCAAAAAGACAAATGCCAGATGGAAAGCCAACGTATCTATTGAAATTGAAGAGGTAGTGCTCATCCCTGCATCTTCCCGTTTTTCGGGAGGAGTGAGCCCTGTCCTGAGCTCATCGGGGAGCTCCGAAAAATCCTTTATAAAAGAGGTATCACCTTTGATCGCTGCCCTCTTGACCATTATCAGCCCTAAAATGATTGCCACAACAACACCGGCGGTTGCCGTAGTCATACCAAGGCTCTTTGCCTCATCCCAGCCCAGGGAGTTGAAAGCATCCCCGATTGCAGCAGCAGTACCATGTCCACCGTAAAAACCGGTAGGGAGCATTATGCCAAAGGCCGAATTAAGCTGAGGCCAAACCAACTTTAGTACAAACAACCCGAAAAGCCCCATGATTGCCCATTGGAGCAACATTCCAAGCTGTGCGTAAGCCCATATCGGGCCCACCCTGCCAGAGACCTCCTTGAAGGTGAATTTGGGAGAAGAAAGTGGCAATGAGGCAAAAACCAAAGCAATCAGGACACCGGCATATGTGCCCAGCTGGTCCGAAAAAGGCAGTAGTCCAAATCCATTGGGGCCCAAAGCGAGACCAAGAAACCCGGCAATAAGCGAAGGCGGGATAAAAAGCTGCTGGATGAATTTTATTTTTACCCTGATGAGCTTACCTACCAACAGCAGGCCAAAAATCATCCCCAGGTCAGAAAAAAGAGTCCAGGGACCATATACGGAATCGAACATAGTACTAAGTTTAAGGTTAAAAAAGTTTTAATGTCAAATATAACGTTTTTGGTCCAATTATTGAACATTACAACTAAAAGCAATAAATTTGTCCTTGATGAGCAAAAGTTTTAGGTTGTTGTTGGCGGCATTCTCCCTCTTGTTAATGCAGGGCTCCCTTTTTTCGCAAGAGAAGGGCTATTCTGTGGGTTATAAGATTGAGGGACGGGATACCGTCTACCAGATAACCCTACGCGAAGTCTACCACTTTTCATGGGACCGCAGCGGTAGGAAAGGAAGGGAGTGGCGGGAGTTTTACCGTCTGGTATACAATTTCCAAAAGACGTATCCCTATGCCCTTTTGGCAAAAGAGAAAATACAAGAGGCCGACAGTGTACTGTCAACGAAAAAGTTAAATTCCAGGGAGAGGGAAAAATTCATAAAACAGTTCGAAACTAACCTGTTCCGGGAATTCGAAAAGCCCCTCCGCAAAATGACAATCAGCCAAGGCAAGCTATTGCTCAAACTCATTGACAGGGAAATAGGGCAAAGTTCATATTATTTGATCAGGAATTACCGTGGAGGCGCAGCTGCCGGCTTTTGGCAAGGAGTAGCCAGGATATTCGGGTCGGACCTTAAGAAACCCTACGACAGGTTCGGGGAGGACAAGATTACGGAAGAGTTGGTTCAAATGTACAAAAGGGGCTCTTTCGAATACTTGTACTACTCAATGTTCAATTAGCCTCCATAAAATCGGGTTTAGCCCACTCCAGCACACCGGTCATTGAATCGAAAACCAGGTATTCACAACCATGTATCCACTCCCCAAGTATGTAAAAGCCCGCCCCTTTTGGTGTCAGGGTATTGCCCGGTGTATGCATATGCCCGAATATAAATTCATCCACATGGTTTTCCGTTTCGAATTTGGCAGCCACCCCGAACAAAGGATCGTTTTGCCCCCGGAACAACAGCTTTTCTCCCCTTGCCAACCTGTTGTGTTTTGACCATCTTGTGGCTACAGCAAATGCCCATCGGGGATGGATCATGCTGAACAGCCGTTGTAAGAGCCGGTTTTTGAAGAGCCCTTTCAAAAAAAGATGGGCGCGCTCTCCCGAAAGCTCATCGCCGTGTGCCAGGCAAATCCTTTTACCCTCAATATTTACCACCGACATCTCATCTAAAACCGTAACTCCTATCTCCTGTTGCAGATAGTCATAGGTCCAGACGTCGTGGTTTCCTCTCAAAAAATACAATTCTACACCCCTGTCGGCAAGATGGGCCAATGCCCCCAAAGTCCTTGTGAACCTACGGGGAATCACATACTTGTACTCATACCAAAAATCAAAGATATCTCCAAGCAGGTACAGGCGGGTTGTTTGGGCTGGCAATTCATGGAGGAACCTCGCAAACTGCTTTTCCCTCTGTACCGGGTCAAAAGCCCTCAGCCCCAGATGCACATCGGAAACAAAATAATATAATCTCCTCTCCTGATCAAACATAAGAATATATAATTGCTATCACACCCAGGATTGCACAATAGAGAGCAAACCCCTTTAGTTTGGTTTTCTTTACAAGTGCTATCATAGCCTTGCAGGCAAACAAGCCAGAGGTAAAGGCTGCAAGGAAACCGGCTGCCAACGGGAGAACCCCGATTCCCGTACTCTCGGAGGCAAACCCTCCCGATACAAGTTCCAGGAAAGCCTCCCCAAGGATGGGAACAAGCACCATTAAAAAGGAGAATTTAGCAATTTCCTCGCGTCTGGCTCCTAGCAACAAACCGGTTGAGATGGTTGCCCCCGAACGGGATAGGCCCGGAATAACTGCAACAGATTGCGCAACGCCTATTATTAAAGCATTCCTGAAAGTTATCCCCTTTTCCTTTGGTTTCAAAATACCCGAAAGGTAGAGTAAAAAAGATGTCACAAGCAGGGCAATACCAACCACTATTGTGCCTTCTCCAAACAAAGCCTCCACATGATCTTTGAGAAACATCCCCACTATAAACACAGGAACCATGGATACCAGTATTTTAAAAACATAGATCGTTTGCCCGTTCATTTTGAACTTGAGCACTCCCGATAACAGCTCCAGGATATCTTTACGGAACGCAACCAAAGTACTCAACACAGTTGCTGCATGTACAACAACCTCGAAAGCAACCCCGGAACTATCGATCCCGAGCAGCTCCTTCCCAATCACAAGGTGGCCACTGCTGCTCACCGGCAAAAACTCGGTAAGCCCCTGAACCAGCCCCAAAACAATTGCTTCCAGGATGCTCATTTTCCGGATTTTGGTATATACATCACCGCAAAGATCTCAATGGCAAATCCTGCCAGGATAAAGAGAGGAGCGAGGGTAATCCTTCGAAAGCTGAACATCTCATCACCCGTAAAAACGGAGGGATCAGTTGTACCGCCACCAGTCATCAATGCATATCCTGTAATCATAAAAGCCAATCCGACAAGAACATAAAGCAGATTCTTCTTTGGCATTGCAAATTTTCCAGATTCCATATTATCAATATTATAAAAATTCCGTTTAATAGTAGATATCGTCTCCCGACATTGAGATCAGCCGGTTGGATATAAAGTATGTACTGATCACACACAATAGTATGCCCGCAACAGGTACGGCAGCAAAAACAGCGAATACCATTTTTTTATCCAAAATCTCAAACAGTTCGGGCAGATCAGAAATCAATATGTAAATCAATCCTCCCAACAATATATCCGAAATCAAACCCGAGACCAAACCCTGCCAGATCCCTTTTATAATCAGAGGCCTCCTGATAAATGACCTCCTTGCCCCCACAAGCTTCATTGTGTAGATCACAAATCTCTTTGCATAGAGGTTTAATCTTACGGTATTGTTGATCAGTACAAAAGAGATAAAAACAAGCAACAGCATTAGTATACCGGCAACATAACCGGCCTTTTCCATATTGTCGTTTATAATAGTCACAAGGGACTCCTGGTAAACAACCTCCTTAACCATGTTCATGGAAGAGAGCTCCTGCTCAACATAACTCAGGGAGTCCGTGTTGATGTAATCCGATTTAAGAAAAATATCGATTGACACGGGAATCGGGTTCACCTCAAAAAGTTCAAGGAAATCCTCTCCCAGTATCTCTTTCATCTCCTCTGTCCCCTTTTCCCTGGAGACATATTCCATCTCCTTAATATACTCTTTTTCCTTTAACTGCTCAAATACAAGGAGTGTCGCATCGTCCGGTGCTATCTCCTCAAAAATAACGGACAGTTTGATGTTTTCCCGGAAGTAGTCCGAGACCGATTTTGCATTGACTCCCATCAATCCGGTAAGCCCCGCAAGCAGCAGAACCATGCTGATGCTGATCACAGAGGAGAGGTAGGACTGGATAAGCCTCCTGTATACTATGTTTTTCTCACGTTTCTTCATGTATCAAACAAGGTTCAAAGATACATAAAATGTCCAATTAAATTAATTTTATTATCTTTGTGAGGAATTTGCAATTAATTTTCAATACAATGAGTGAGCCCACTAAAGTCCTGTATGTAAGCTCGGAGATTTTTCCCTATTTACCCGAAACTACCATATCCAAAGTTGGGCGTTTTTTACCCCAGGGAGCCCAGGAAAGGGGTTGCGAAATACGCTCATTCATGCCCAAGTACGGAATTATCAACGAACGGAGAAACCAACTCCACGAAGTGATAAGGCTGTCCGGGATGAACATCATTATCAACGACCTGGACAGGCCCCTTATAATAAAGGTTTCTTCCATCTCGTCTGCAAGGATGCAGGTATATTTTATTGACAACGAGGATTATTTCTTTCGTAAGCATGTCTATGGGGACGAAGAGACCCCGTTTTTTCACGACAACGATGAAAGAGCCATCTTCTTTGCAAGAGGTGTGCTCGAAACTGTAAAAAAGTTGAGGTGGAAGCCTGACATTATCCATTGCCAAGGTTGGATCTCCCACTTTTTACCACTCTACCTAAGGAAAGTCTATGCCGACGACCCTATTTTTTCGGACAGCAAAGTAATCCTTTCCCTCTATAATGAGGCCACTGACTGCACATTCAACGAAGACACAAGATCAAAAATCCTGGTGCCCGGCATCAAGAACAAAGATATGGAGGTACTCAACCCTGCCAATGGCACAAATCTTGCAAAACTAGCAATACAGTATTCGCACGGGATAATTATGGCCGAGCAGGAGATCGGGCATGAGGTAGAAGATGCGGCTAAATCGAGTGGATTACCTACCCTCGGGTTTACCGACACTGTTGCCGAAGGCTCTTCCTACATAGACGAGTACATTCAATTTTACGATAAAATTCTGGCAAAAAAATGATTAAAAAGAACATTTTAAGTTCTGCGGCAGCACTCCTTGTTGCAACACTGCTCTCCAACTCCTGTATTGAAACCGACAAGACCACCGGCTCCTCGCTGTTGCCGGGCGACAACATACTCAACGTCACCAGCACAACCTTTGACCTGCCTGTACAGGCAAAGGTAACAGACAGCTTACAAACCAGCTACATAGGCTACCTTTCGGTGGGAGCCTACAATGATCCCGACATGGGGTTGGTTACAACATCTGCAGCATTCCGTATTGCACCATCCCTGAGCAAACACAACTTTGGAGAGAATCCGGTTGCCAAAGCCTTGAAGATGTACATCTCAATAGACAACAAGACATTCTTTGATGAGAACGACGAATTCATCCCCCAAAACTTCAAGCTATACGAACTCCTCAAAGATATCGACTCCACTGTTATTTACAACAACTCCGTCAAACAAAACGATATCAGCCCTGCAAGGATAGACAATGCCGGTAATATCTTTTTTGGGGGGGACAGCCTTGTGATAGAGGTTTCACAAACATTTGCGCAAAAACTTGTGGAGGCAAGCCAGGAAGAGATGGACAGCACAGAGCTCTTCTATAAGAAATTCAAAGGATTGTACCTGACAGCCGACCCAAAACCAGGCAACCAGGCCGGGGGCAGGATAAACCTCATTGCCCCCAGCAACATCTACTTCCTGCTCACCTACCGTCACAAAGTAGCCAGTGAAGGGATAGACAAGGACAGTACAATTGCCTATTTTGTAAACGAGAACGGTCCCAACCTTAACCTGTACAACCACAGCTCAGCAACAATAGAACATCCCAACCCCGGGAACAAGTTATTCGTAGAAGGATTGGCCGGGGTAAAACCATATATTGATTTTGCTCAGGTAAAAAGCAATCTGGAAAGCTGGGCTGCCGACAACGACATAGACCTCAGCAAACTTATCATTGCCAAGGCCGAGGTTAGGCTCCCTTTTGAATACCCTTCCGACTACAAAGAACTCAACTACTTCCCTTCACAACTTTTCATAAGTACCCGCAGGGCAAACTCCGGCAGGATAACTTATGAACCAGTGGAAGATGTTTCATTCACAACCAACAACGGCTATATAAACCGTTCGCTCAGGTACTACTCTCTCGACATCAGCTCCTATCTCCAAAAGGTACTCAAGGGCAACCAAGAGAGCAGTTATTTGCAAACCTATGTAACACCAATATACCAAACCAGCGATTATTACTCTGGAGCAGTATACTACTATTTGCAAAACTACCTTTATTCCAAGGCAACCCTCAACGGTAACACTGCACAAAGAAATCCCAAGTTGGTGCTGACATATGCTGTTTTACCCTAACCAGGTATAACACCAATAACAATAACTAATAAAAGGCCGCCCTTACAGGACGGCCTTTTACATTTATTTGTTAAAAACCTAATTTAGCTTTTTGAATATAACGCAAGAGTTGTGACCTCCAAAACCAAAGGTATTGTTCATGGCCACCTTGACCTCCCTGCGTTGGGCCTTGTTAAGTGTAAGGTTTAATTTATAATCGATCTCAGGGTCCTCGTGTTCGAAATTGATGGTAGGAGGAATTACACCCGAGTTAATGGCATGGATACAAGCCAAAGCTTCCACCGAACCGGCGGCACCCAGCAAGTGACCAGTCATTGATTTGGTTGCACTAATATTAAGTTTGTAGGCATGCTCTCCAAAAAGAGCCTTTATTGCCTTAAGTTCTGCAACATCCCCAAGAGGTGTTGCTGTGCCGTGGACATTTATGTAGTCCACAGACTCCCTTTCCAGACCTGCTTCTTCCAAGGCAAGTTTCATTACGTTTACAGCACCGGAACCTTCGGGATGAGGAGCTGTGATGTGGTAAGCATCGGCAGTCATCCCGCCTCCGGCTACCTCGCAATAAATCTTCGCACCCCTGGCAATGGCATGCTCGTACTCTTCGAAAACCATAACACCGGAGCCCTCACCCATTACAAAACCATCCCTGGTTTTGTCAAAAGGTCTTGAAGCCGTAAGATAGTTATCGTTGTTCGTAGACATGGCCTGGGCAGAGTTAAAACCGCCTATGCTTGGCACTGTGATCCCTGCCTCCGAACCACCTGTGATTATGAAATCAGCCTTACCCAAACGGATAGTGTTGAAAGCATCTATCATAGCATGCGTGGACGAAGCACACGCCGAAACAGTAGTGTAATTAGGACCACGGAACCCGTATTTCATCGAAATCATACCAGGTGCTATATCCGGTATCATTTTAGGAATAAGGAAAGGGCTAAAGCGCGGGATTTTACCTCCATCACAGTAGCCCTCAATTTCCTGGAAAAGCGTTTCAATCCCGCCTATTCCTGTTCCCATGATAACCCCGATCCTGTCGGGATTCTCTATTTCCATATCGATTGAGCTATCTTCGATGGCCTGTCCCGCTGCGATAAAAGCATACTGGGTAAACCTGTCTAGTTTGCGCTCTTCTTTTCTGTCGATACCGAATTTTACGGGATCATAATCCTTTATTTCACAAGCAAATTTGGTTTTAAAAAGGGTAGTGTCAAAACGGGTTATAGGTCCCGCCCCGCTAAACCCCGCATCCAGGTTGTCAAAAAACTCACCGATGCTGTGGCCAAGAGGATTTATAGTTCCTATACCGGTTATTACAACTCTTTTTAACTGCATAAACCTGTGTAAATTACTTGGTATTGTTCTCGATGTAAGCAATAGCGTCGCCTACTGTAGAGATTTTTTCAGCAGCCTCATCCGGAATAGTGATACCAAAAGCTTTTTCAAATTCCATGATAAGTTCTACAGTGTCCAAAGAGTCCGCACCCAAATCGTTAGTAAAACTAGCTGTGGGAGTTACCTCCGATTCCTCAACGCCTAACTTGTCAACGATGATGGCTTTAACCTTTGCATTAATGTCTGCCATGATTCTAAATAATTAGTTAATAAAAATTGTTTGTTATTTCAAAATTAGTGTGCAAAGAAAAACAAAAAAATCCAAAAAAGAAAATTTCCACAAAGTGAAATTATATTTGACTGAATTTCTTATGATTTAATCTACACAGTATAATTAATGTATGCTTCTGGAAAAATGCAGAAATTTCATCTACCTTTGTCAATCAAAAGAGTAACCAAGTCATGCAGGATGTAAATATAGCTATTTTTGCTTCGGGTTCGGGCACCAACGCCCAAAATATTATCGAATATATTTTGAACAGAAAATATTTGGATGACATAAGAAACTGGGAAACAACCCTAAACCCAAAAGTTTCACTGGTTTTATCGAACAAAAAAGATGCCTTTGTTTTACAGAGGGCTGCCAATCTGAATGTACAATCCATGGTTTTTTCCCCGTCACAGCTCAGGGAGCCGGGAGAGGTTGTGCAAAAGGCTCTGGAGAAAAACAACATCAACCTTGTGATCCTGGCCGGATTCCTGCTAAAGATGCCAGACCACCTTGTAGAACAATATGACCGACGGATAATCAACGTACACCCTTCCCTGTTACCCAAATACGGAGGCAAAGGAATGTACGGAGACAAGGTCCATACAACTGTAATAGAAGCGGGGGATAACGAAAGCGGCATAACGATACACCTTGTAGACCATGAGTATGACAACGGCACCCACCTTTTCCAGGCAAAATGCCCTGTTATAAAAGAAGACACAGCCCAAACACTTGCCACCCGCATCCATCAACTAGAAAAAGACCACTTTCCAAGGGTAATCTGCGAATACATAATCAAGCTGAGAAAAGAAAGCTACCTGTAGATGTCGCTCAGGAAGGGGATTTCGAGACGGAATCCGGTACCAATGTACTTTTTGCCCTCGAATGCAGTAAAGAGCCCGGCCCTGAGGGTTCCCTGAATCCCGAAAGAATAACCTGCCTCATTGTAAACCACACCTTTATCGGGTAACCACAGCCCTTTGAAATAGAGAGACTCCGTGTACAGTGCACTATTAAGGAAAGGAAGATGGTTAAGTATTATATAGTTGCTGCGGTACTCTGCATTGTATTTTACCCACTCATTGTTAGTAGAATAAAGATAAGGATCGGCCAACAACAAATCTTCCCGGAAACCCTTTTCTGTGACCATTATGTCGGAAGCCCTGAAATGTTGGAAATTGTCAAAGAAAATCCTGTCAGTGTTGTAAAACTTGCCAAACTCTGCACCATACACAAACTGCGAATAGATACCGGTACGTAACCTCTGTGCAATGGAAAAAGAGGCCGACCCCCACTTTGCATAAGCCTGGTCATTGTGTGGCAAAGAGCCCTTGAACGAGGCAGCAAATGTAGGCCATGCTGTACGTACATATTCCTTTCTCCCGTTTACAATACGGTAATACAGCCTGGGAGTGTAACTCACCCGGAGCAAGTACTCCAGGTTTGAGTGCAATCGGGGTACAGCCCCGTATATATTCCGGGGCAAATTACTCCCCCCCGTCTTACCCGAAACGGATTTCACATTGCCCGATTCCAAAGGTGTGACCTGGCTCCAAGTAAAAAAAATCCCGGTATTAAGCCCGTTTGCAACATCCATGTTGTTGCCAACAGTAATCCAACGGTAATTGAGGTACTTCTTGGGATTGGTCCCAAAAAGAAACGAAGCATAGGAACCAACGAAATCCGAAATGGAGGAGTTGTTGCTTATATCGCGGCTGAACTCCCCGGCAGATAAAAATGCCTTGCCCAATCTCATTGGGCTATGGCTAAGGGAAGCATCCACTCTCCACATCAACTTTTGGCGGTATGAGGAATAGTACAGCGAAGGTTCAACAACAAGATTGCAATGTTTTGAAAACCTGTATGCAGAGTAAAAGTTTTGACCAAGCCAGTAACCATCGGTAAATGTAAAGCCCCCTACAACCCTTGAAAGGCCGCCATAACCAAGAGTAAGATTTTTGCCCACCTTGTACCGGCTATCGTAGAGAATCCTGTCAAAAATAATATTGCCGGTACTCCTGTTTATCCTGGAAACCGAATCCTCTTCGAAGACCCGTTTGTACTCCTCCTTCAGGCTGTCGGCCTCGATGTAGGCAATAACCTCCTCCTCCCTCAAAGGAACCATCCGTACAGAACTCCAGTATGTACTATCCCTTTTTGTAGCCATGGAGTCTACTTTGCGGGTAATATTGCTTACCCTCTTGATTTCAAGGTCTGAGCTCTTTCTTGTGTTATCTCCCTCGTGGACAAGTGAATCCCTCTCTTGTACAGCCTTTGCCACCTCATCCTCTATCATTTTTACGCTTTTACGAGCAAAAGAACGGGCCTCCCTGGCGCTGTTGATCACATTTTGAGGCACCGCCTCTGCCACGACAGCACTTTCACCCGACCTGTTGACCGAACTATAAGTAACCGAAGAGTTGTAAAAACCTGTAGCTCTCACACCCATGAGCGAAACATTCACATCCATGGCATAAGAGGTTGGCAACATTATTTCGGGAGAAGCTTCATTATAATTGACTTTGAGGTCAATATCAATCCCCGTCTCTCGGATCAGGAACCTGGCATAAGTCACATTCCAAAGATCATCAGCGATGTAGATATGACCCGAAACCAATTTGGAATCACCCTTTTTGGGTATAATCCTGATCTTGTTCACTACCCGGCCTCCGTCCTGGCTGATTCCCTCATAAACAAAATTGTAATAGCCGAACGCTTCGGGAGAGAGCGGTGACAGCTTACCGTAAAACTCCCTGTCATATACAGAAGAGGTATTGACGGCCGAAATATCCGAGGCCCCGATTTCGGCAGGGATTGTACTGGAAAAAGCCAAAATAGTTTCTTCGTAGTTATCGGGCCAGCTAAAATCTATCCTGGATTTTGATTCCAATACAAAAGTCTTGTTGAGCATCAGGTTGGTCTTTTTCTTGCCTGCCTGTAACTTGAGGACCGCCGGCAGTTTGGTTATCTTGACACTCCCCTTCATATAGACCTGGGAGGAGTAGTCCCTCACCTGCCTGCGATGATACGGGGCTTTGGCTATAGCTTGCCGCATCACATGGTAGGCCCTGTTCTCCCTGCCGGCTTTGAAGTAGACATCCCCCAAGGTATATACCTCCTCTTCGAGGGTAATCGACCTCTCCAGGTTGGATGACCCTATCTCGATTTCGAATTTGGACCTTTTGTAACCCAATGAAGAAACCTCCACTGTGTACTTACCCTTATCCAGCGAAATCCGGAACCTCCCGTCTATATCGGCTGCAATCCCGGTAGAGATTTCGTGTATATATACAGTAGCATACGGTACCGGCTGTGAACGCACATCGGCAACCCTGCCGCTAAAAACAGCTCCGTGAAGCGGTTTGCCGGCTAGCAGCAACAGGGAATATATCAATAAAAACCCCTTCAATTAATCACCATTTGTTTATATGAACCTTTTCTTCCTTCCACTTATCCTTAGGGTTCTGCTCTCCTTTGGGATAACCAATAGGTATAACGCACAAAGGACGATAGGGTTTAGGTACACCAAATGCAGAGGCTATCAGGTCCATCCTCTCTTCATAAGGATACCCGGCAGTCCAAACAGCACCCAGACCTATGGACTCAGCAGCAAGCAGTATGTTTTGTGCAGCGGCCGAACAATCCAGGAACCAATAGACAGAGGTTTCCGGGTTTCCGCATACCACAATGGCTGCCTGGGCCTCCTTCATCATCCTCGCATATGGAAGTTTCACCGACAAATCGGCCATGATATCCTTGTCGGTTACAATCAGGAATTCCCAAGGTTGCCTGTTCATACCAGTTGGAGCAGCCATACCGGCCTTTACCAACAAAACAAGATCTTCGTGAGCCACCGGCTGGTCGGTGTAACTCCTAACGCTTTTGCGGGCGAAGATGGTTTCAAGTGTAGGGTTTTGTGCCATGATCAACGTACTTTGCATTGAAATTAGAGCCAAAACAAAAATAACTTTCTTAAACATATTATCTCTTTTTAAATAAAATTTCCAAAACACTTACTTACCGTAAACAACAGAGCGAAAAATACGGAGGGAGGGTTCCATTATCTCATCCGAAAACCGGTAACCTTTTTGGTGCAGGTCGGCACCATTTATCCCGTTCCCTATATCAAAATAGGAAGAGTTGGCATTGAACGCAAAAAAAGCAAAATCGTCGGAACCCCTTTCCGGCTCAGATGCATAACTATAATCCACGCCGTTAGCTTTTAACGCCCCCTCCACTATTTCATTGGCAAGCCGGTCATTAACAGTGGCAGGAAAACGGTCAAAAAAGGCCACCGACACCTCCAGGGAATACCTTTGTCCAACCTCCTTTGCAAAATCTTCCATTAATTTGCAGAGTTTGTCCAGGTCACTGTCCTTGAAAGAACGCAGGGTCATTCGCAAATAACCTTCGCCGGGAGTTACCCCGTAGTTAACCTCACCCATGGAAATGTTGACAACCGTGCCCAAGGTAAAACCCTCAAACAGTTCCCTCCTGGAATTAAGCCCATGCATGAACTCTGCAGTTTCAAAGATAGCTTTGTATGGCGAAACAGCTTGTTCCGGGCGCGATGCGTGTGAAGGTGACCCCTTGAAAAAGAGCTCCATACCCACAGACCCGGCAGCATAAACGCCTTCATGAAGCACCACATGGTTGAGAGGGATGCCGGGCTTGTTATGCAATGCAAAAGCATAGTCAAAAAATATTTTTTTAGCTTCCAGGTCTTTGGCCATCAAGGCAGCCCCCTCGCCCACCTCCTCTGCAGGCTGGAAAAGCAACCATACTGTGCCTTCGAAATCCCTGTCTGCCGAAACCACATTTGCCAGACCAAGCAATATGGTCATATGACCGTCATGCCCGCACCAATGGCGTATACCCTCACTTGTACTGATTGCATCCAATTCACAACGGAACATTTTGGAGGCTCCGGGCAGGTTGCCTTTGTAAGCTGCAAGCACACCATGACCACCAAGACCCGAGTAAAGCTCGTCGGGATTTGTATTCTTGAGGTAATCCGTCACTATACCGGCAGTTTTTTCTTCCTTATGAGAGTACTCAGGAACTTGGTGCAGCTCCTTTCTCATTTGTGCCATCCTGTTTATAAGTGTAGCATCTTGTGAAACTAAATTCATTGGCATACAAAAAAATATAATTAATGCAGCAAATTTAAATTGATTAAGTGTTTTCATAGCATTTGCCCCTTTTGCCAAATTTAGGAAAATTATTTGCAGGGCCTTGTCAAAAACCTCAATTTTGCGCCTCGCAACAGATCAAAAATTTTAATTATGTACGAAAAAACAAAACAAAAGAGAGCCATCACCTTTAAACGATGGAAAAGGACCCCTTGGGCAGCATTTGCCTCCCTGGGCAAAACAATCAGGATCGGGGTCCTGTGTGTAACCTACTCCTTGCTTGTTTTCAACAGCGTTACTGCGCTTGCTCAAAGCAAACAAAAGAGTGCAAACGAGACAATTATTGCACTAGAAGAACTGGTAATCAACACCGAGCGACCGTCGCCATTCCAACCTCTTGTAAGGGTAGTCGCAGTAATTCAACAGAAAGAGATAGAGCGGGCTGCTGTCCGGAACATCCAGGATCTGTTGCGTTACATCCAGGGAGCCGACCTTCGCAGCCGGGGTAGCGAAGGAGTTCAAGCCGACCTCAATATACTCGGAGGAACATTCGACCAGACAATGGTCATGATAAACGGGACAAACTTCACAGACCCCCAAACAGGACACCACTCACTCAACATTCCCGTAGAAATTTCACAAATAGAACGGATAGAAGTACTTCACGGACCGGGAGCCTGGTCCGACGGGGCAGTTGCATACTCGGGAGCAATCAACATCATAACCAAAAAGCCCGCAACAAAATCGCTCCAGGCAAACATGACCGGGGGAGAACACGGATTCTTCAAAGGAAGTATCAATGCAGGCTACACCAACTCAAGACAAAGCACAGGCACATACCATCCAAAGAAATGGAACATTTGGGGACAAGCAGGGGCCGGTTACAGCAGGAGCGACGGGTTTGCACAAAACACCGATTTTGACATCCTCAACATATACACAAACTTTTCTGCAAAAAACCACCACGGCCACTCACTGGAGCTGCAGGCAGGTTACCAGGAAAAGGCATTTGGGGCAAACAGCTTTTACTCTGTTGCCTATCCCGAACAATTCGAAAAGACAAGGGTGATCCTTTCATCCATAGAATATACATGGAGCTGTTCAAAGTGGCAGGCAACTGCAAACCTGTACCACAGGCGGCACCACGACAGGTTCGAACTATTCCGCAATGAAAGCCCCGAATGGTACACCGCACATAACTACCATATGAACGACATAGCCGGAGCCAATGCAAGCATGGCATACCGTTGGGGCAAAGCAGGCAGCACCGTGGCCGGGGCAGATTACCGTTACGAACACATTTACAGCACAGTATTGGGAGACTCCTTCACAACAAACCAAAACCCGAACGGCAAACCAGTCCCCGGGGAACAAGGAGTCTACTTTACCCGCTCAAAGCAGAGGGCAACCCCATCAATATACCTCCGTCATATATTGCAACTAAACAAATGGCGTTTTACGGCAGGGGTAATGTCGGCCCAAACCCTTAATTCCGGAGAAGGAAAAGATTACAATGCAAGAATTTATGCAGGTTTGGCGGCAGCATACCAAATCACTCCTCACCTGGAAGCCAACGGATGGGTGAACAACAGTTACCGCAACCCCACATTCACAGACCTCTACTACAAAAGCCCCACGCAAACAGGCAACATCAACTTAAAACCCGAGGAGGCAGTTGCAGGACAACTTGCACTAAGATTCACAAAACTCCGGTTCCATGCATCCATATCTGCCTTTTACCGCTACGGATACAGCATCATAGACTGGACCAGGGAGAGCGGTAGTGACCAATGGAGTGCCAACAACATTACCAACATCTCTTCAATCGGGACCGATTTCAATTTTATCTATACCCCAAAATCGGGACCCATAAACAGGGCATCCCTTTCATGGTCCTGGATGGAAGTAACCAAAGAGAGTGCCAATATCCACTCACTTTATGCCACAGACTACCTTAAAAACAAAGCAACATTGGGAGTAGACCACAAACTTCTCTCCCGCCTTTCGGCCAACTGGCATTTTTCCTGGCAAAAAAGAGAGGGGAGCTACCTTGGGCCAGACAACACAGAACTTCCCTATAAACCATTTTTACTTGCAGACCTGAGAGTGATTTGGGAAAAAGGTGTAATCCAGCCTTTTGCAGAGGCAACAAATCTTTTTAATGTCAATTACCTGCACATAGGCAACCTGCCACAACCACGCCGCTGGATCAAAGCCGGGATCAACCTGCACATAAAATAATTTATGATTTTATGTGATTTTAGTTTATTTTTACAAGATTGTTACGTTTTAAACGGCAATTTTATAAACAAAATATAGATTATGAAGAGTAAATTACTGATTATGTTAATTTCATCTGCAGTTCTTACCTCCGCCTGCACTTCCGGAGGGGGGGACAAGGAGGAGGGCACTCCAATTTCGAGGAGTACCATCACAGTACAGGACGGCATCATGACACCCGAAGTGATGCACAGCATGGGAAAACTTAGTGACCCTCAACTCTCACCCGACGGAAAAGAGATATTGTATGGAGTGAGCTTCACAGATATCGCCCAAAACAAAAACAACCGCGAACTATTTATAATGAACCTGGATGGCTCCGGTAAACGCCAGATTACATCTACGGTTAAAAGTGAGAATAATGCCCGCTGGACAAAAGATGGCAACGAAATCCTTTTCCTGCAAGGAGGAGAACTCTGGAAGATGGATAAAGAGGGCAACAACAGAATCAAGGTCGGAGAATACGGCAATGGTATAAATGAATTCAAACTCTCCCCTGCCGGCGACAAAATATTGTTTGTATCCAACATCAAATCCATTGATAAAGCTGTGGATATATGGCCCGACCTTGACAAAGCCTCGGGAAGGATGATAAACAACCTCATGTACCGTCACTGGGACCACTTCGTAGAGGAGATCCCCCACTCTTTTGTCGCCGACTATGACGGCAATACCCTCTCCAATGTATTTGATATATTGGAAGGAGAGCCTTACGAGCTTCCTACCCTTCCATTCGGGGGTTTGGAGCAACTAAGCTGGAGTCCCGACGGAAAACAAATACTTTACTCTTGCCGTAAAGTGACAGGAAAGGAGTATGCCTACTCTACCAACACCGATATTTACCTGTTTGACATTGAATCTAAAACCAGCAAAAACCTAACAGATGGCATGTTGGGCTACGACAACGAACCTGTATTCTCCCCCGACGGAAAATCCTTTGCATGGATAAGCATGGAAAGGCCCGGATTCGAGGCAGACAAACATCGCCTTTTTGTGATGGACCTGCAAACAGGGGAAAAGAGGGACCTTACGGCAAATTACAAATACAATGCGGAGTCTCCGGTATGGAACGAAGATGGAACAGGAATATACTTCAACTCCTGTGTGAATGCACTCACCGGCATCTACTTCGCTGAACCGGCAAACAATACAATCACCAAAATAGCCGAGGACCAGGTAGATTTCGGAGGAGTAATACCGGCAGGTGATAAATTGGTGGCAATGTACCGCAGCATGTCCATGCCAAACGAAATAGCCCTTGTAGACAGGACAACCGGAGCATTTGAAAACATCAGCAAGGAGAACGAACACCTTTTGTCTCAAATAGCCATGGGCAACATTGAACAAAGATGGATCAAGACAGTGGATAACAAAGATATGCATATGTGGGTTGTTTATCCTCCAGGATTCGATGCTTCAAAAAAGTACCCTGTAATCCTCTTTTGTCTTGGCGGACCTCAAGGCACACTCAGCCAAGGCTGGTCTTACCGCTGGAACTTCCAGCTGATGGCCCAACAAGGTTATATTGTAATCCTCCCCAACAGACGTGGCACAACTGCATTCGGTCAAGAGTGGACCGACCAGATTTCGGGCGACTACATTGGCCTCAACATGCAAGACTACCTCTCTGCGGTAAAGGAGATCAAGAAAGAGAGTTACGCCGGGAAAGTTGGAGCATCCGGTGCTAGCTACGGCGGTTACTCAATATTTTACCTTGCAGGGATCCATAAAGGTGTTTTTGATGCATTTGTTGCACATGCCGGTATATTCAACCAGACACATATGTACATGACAACCGAAGAGCTCTTTTTTCCACACTGGGACAACGGCGGAGCACCTTGGGACAACAACCCAGTTGCAAACAGACACTACAACAATTCCCCACATACACTTGTTAAGAACTGGAAAACCCCGATACTTGTAACCCACGGAGAACTGGATTACAGGGTACCTGTAGACCAGGGTATGGCAGCATTCAACGCTGCACAGGCTCTGGGAGTACCATCAGAAATGCTGCTCTTTCCGGACGAAAACCACTGGATACTCAAACCTCAAAACAGTATTCAATGGAACAGGGTATATTTCAGGTGGTTTGACAAATGGCTAAAAGAATAATTTTACAACCCATACAACTGCAATTATTAATAAAAACCAAATGAAAAAAAGCATTATTACACTGATAGTGTTCCTGATGGCCGGCTCTGCTTTCTCGCAGAAAAAGCCTTTGGACCACAGCGTCTACGATACATGGAAAAGCGTTGGAGCTTTTACGATGAGTGACGATGGTAAATACACCTCATACATGGTGAGGGAACAAGAGGGTGACGGCTATGTAGAGGTCCTCAACCTGCTTACTTTTGACAGGAACAGCATTGACAGGGCTACACAACCCAAATTAACTCCTGATGGCAAATTCCTGATTGCCACAATAAAACCGTTTTTCAAAGAGACCAAGGAAGCACGTCTAAAGAAGACAAAACCCGACCAAATGCCCAAGGACACACTGGGTATTTACAATGTCTACACCAAAGAGTTAAAGAAAATTCCAAATCTCAAATCTTTGAAAACAGGACGTTACGGCAAGGATTTCATTGCATTCCAGTCAAATGCCCCTGCCGATACAACAGGCGGTAAAAAACCCGCAAAAAAGGAGAAGAACCAAGGAGAAGACCTCATGGTTCACTACCTGGCTACCGGAGTTACCGACACTTTGAAAGATGTCTCGGATTACAACTTTACAACCGGAGGAGACTCCCTGTTTCTGCTTCGCAGGCCAAGTTCCAAAGACACTCTCCAGGAAGCTGGTTTATTTATGTACACACCAAGGAACAAACAACTTACAAAAATATACAAGTTCGACCTCAAGCAAACCGTAAAACTCCCCGTTGTAAGCGAAGACAACAAACATATAGTGTTCTATGCCAACCTGGATACCACAAAAAAAGGTAAGGATGCCGTAAGCATCCTCTACTACAAAGAGGGTTTTCCTGAGGCCAAAATACTTATTGACAACAACCTCAAAGGACTTGAAGAAGGTTGGAGGATCAGTGACAACCGTGCTATCAACATCAGCAAATCGGGCAAAAGGCTTTTCTTTGGCATAGCCCGGATTATGCCCGAAAAAGACACAACAATTGTAGCATCCGAAGTTGCCAAACTGGATATTTGGCACTATAAAGACAATTACGTGCAGCCTGTGCAATTGCTCAATATAAACCGGGAACTCAGGAAGTCATACATGAGTGTCGTAGAATTGGACAAAGAACCCGAACTGCTGCAACTTTCGAAAGATGAATACCATATAGTACAACTACCCGACGGAGGTGATGCCGATTGGGGATACTCTGTGAGTGATTATAACTACCAGCTGGAGTCTATGTGGAGTGCCAATCCCAGGGCAGACCTGTACATTGTGAACATCAATGACGGTACCGCTCAGCCTCTGCTCAAGGACCAATACATTTCAAACGTAAGTTCTTCTCCAAAAGGAAGATACCTTATATGGTACAATAACCAGGATTCGAGCTGGTACTCATACAACCGGCAAAACAAAGAGATTGTGTGCATGACAAAGGGTATTGATGCTGTCTTTGCCGACGAACTCCACGACTCACCTGTTATGGCATACTCTTATGGACACGATGGATGGGCAGAAGAGGACCAAGCGATTTACATAAACGACAGGTATGATGTATGGCAGATTGACCCATCGGGAACAACTCCCGCAATCAACCTCACAGAGGGCCTGGGACGCAAGGAGAACCTTACATTCCGGATAGTTAGACTCGACGACGTTTTATTGCCTCCCGGAACTCCCGGAGTCAAGAAAGAGCCGATCAAGCCCAAGACCACCATTTACTTTTCCATGTTCGACAACAAAACCAAGGAAAGTGGTTACTATTACAAGGAGATGGCAAAAAGAAAGCCCGTCTTGACCAAATGGATTGTGGAACCAATGACCTTCGTGTACCTCAACCGCTCCAAAGACGGTAAAGTCATTACTTATACCAAGCATAACTTTGAGAACTCTCCTGATGTTTGGCTTACAAAAGACAATTTCAAAACACAAGTCAAGATTACCGACATCAACCCTCAGCAAAAAGATTATAATTGGGGAACTGCCCATTTGGTACAATGGAAATCCAAATTAGGACAAGACCTTGACGGGGTACTTTACAAACCCGAAAACTTTGACCCTTCAAAAAAATACCCTATGTTGGTATACTTTTATGAAAGGAACTCACAATACCTGCACTATTACAGACCACCTGCACCAAGCCGTTCGGTTATCAACATACCGTTCTTTGTGAGCAACGAATACCTTGTGTTCGTACCCGACATTGCTTACCAGATAGGACACCCAGGAAAGAGCGCCCTTGATTGCATAGTGCCCGGTGTAGAGAAGCTCATTGCCGAGAACAGTTGGGTAGATGCCGACAACATCGCTATCCAGGGACAAAGCTGGGGTGGTTACCAAGTAGCCTATATGGTAACCCAGCCACAGGTTTTCAAATGGAAAGCAGCCGGTGCCGGAGCTCCCGTTGCCAACATGACAAGTGCATACGGCGGAATACGATGGGGGTCGGGTATGGTGCGCCAATTCCAGTACGAACACACCCAAAGCCGTATAGGGAAAAACCTTTGGGACGGATTTGATCTCTATATTGAGAACTCCCCACTTTTCTTTGCAGACAAGGTAGAGACACCATTGCTCATAATGCATAACGACAAAGACGAGGCAGTTCCGTGGTACCAAGGTATTGAGTACTTCACGGCATTGCGCCGCCTTGGCAAACCTGCATGGATGCTCCAATATAACGACGAAGCCCATAACCTCAATAGCAGGGTTAACGCCAAAGACCTTAGTATCAGACTAGAACAATTCTTCAACCACTACCTCAAAGGGGCACCTATGCCGGTATGGATGAAGAGCGGTGTTCCTGCAACACTAAAAGGGATTGACTGGGGCTACGAACTGACGGAGGAATAAAATCCATCCTCGAAATCAAATTAATGATAAGCCGGCAGGGTCACCTTTGCCGGTTTTCATTTTAAATATCTATATTTACAGAACAAAAACCAGACAGATATGGCAATTTATAGCATAATCAAAGGAACCGGAAGTTATATCCCGACAAAACACGTCAAAAACGAAGATTTCCTTGCAAACGAGTTTTATGACACCTACGACAAAGCAAATGAAAAACCCAACCAGTTTATCGTAGACAAATTTTTAGAAATCACTACAATTTCGGAAAGACGATACGTCGACGACAATCTGATTACTTCTGACATTGCTTTTTTTGCTGCCGAAAAGGCAATAGAGAATGCAGGAATCGACAAAGAGAGCCTTGATTATATTATTGTTGCCCACAACTTTGGGGATATCAAAAGTAACAACAACCGAACCGACAATGTACCTTCTTTGGCTGCCCGTGTAAAGAACAAACTTGGAATTGAAAATCCCTTTGCCGTTGCCTATGACATTCTTTTTGGCTGCCCCGGATGGTTACAGGCCTTTATCCAGGCCGATTATTATATCCGGTCGGGAGATGCCAAACGAATTTTGGTAATAGGTGCCGATGTGCTTTCCAGAATCTCCGACCCCCACGACCGCGACAGCATGCTCTATGCCGATGGTGCCGGCGCTGTAATCCTGGAGGCTGCCGAAAGCTCTGCCCCGATTGGAATCATTGGCCATGTTACACGTTCCGACACCAAAGTATATCTGAATATGCTCAACATGGGTCCATCTTTCAAAACAAACGGAACAATTGACCCAAGCAACCTTTACCTTAAAATGAACGGACGACGGTTGTACCAGTATGCACTCGAAACTGTGCCACTTGCAATAAAAGCGGCACTGGACAAATGTGGCACCGACATTAAGGAGATCAGCAAAGTGCTCATCCACCAGGCCAACGGAAAAATGGACGAGGCCATACTAAAAAGACTTTATGCCCTGTACAACATAACCGACATTCCTGCCAACGTCATGCCAATGTCCATCTCATATTTAGGGAACTCAAGCGTGGCAACCCTGCCCACTTTGCTTGACTTGATCCTGAGGGACAACCTCACCCACTCCGAAAGCTCCGGCAACCATTCAATCAATAAAGGAGATAAAATTGTCTTTGCATCTGTTGGAGCCGGAATGAACATAAACGCTTTGATTTATATTGTTTAGTCCAAAACAAGAGATTTTTGTGCATGAATATAGGCACCGTTGTTTGCCATACCCTCGATACGTACTACAAAACCATCTTTATGATCGGAGGTATAGAAATCAAACTCCGCAACACCTTGTTCATTGGTCTTGACCAAGGGATTCCAATAAAGAGTAGTCCGGTAATCCGGTGTAACATTATTCAACATCGCCTGAGTATCGTATACGGGCGCATTAAACAATGCCGGTTTTTGCCACCCACGTGGTTTAAGCACCTGGCCTTGAGACTCTCTAAGTGCAGTACCACTTGTATAACTGCTCCTGCGGGCAAATACAAGGATTATCCCCCATGCAGACCTGTAAAGGGCTCCCTCATTGCCTCTCAATACAACCAAGGTTTCAACATCCCGGACACTCCAACTATTTAACATGCCTACAGATTCCATTTTAACACCATCAATGTACAGCAGTGGCTCTTCGTTACTTACAATAGTTTTCGGGGTAAAATCGGCATCTACCGATGTTTTTATACTTGAACCCCTCACATTGTAAAGGGTACCATCTATTAAATAAAATCCAGGGTACCTTTGGACAATATAATCTACAAGACGCCTGTGGTCATCCTTTTCCAGCTCTTTCCTCTCCACAACCCTGTCCCGTTGAAGGTACTGTCCGAATGGCGAAGGATTGTGCTTTGGTCTGTAATAAGCACTGGCTCTCACTATTGCCTCATTGAGCAGAGTTGCCTCTGCATCCATCTCTGTGAATATTGGGGGGAGTATATCCTTTACCGGAGCAATAGCTTTGTTGCTGTTAACTCTGTAATTGTAAACAGGAGGGATATCCCGGTCATATGCCGTGATTTTAACACTCCTCTTTCCTTGCTTGTTTACCTCTGCATAAAAAACGGTACCATCGGGAAAATCCAGGCTATCCACCATGAAATCCTGCCCTGTCAGTGGTGCTTTCCAGGCGAACCCGATTTGAGGGGCAATCAGGGACAATGACAACTCATCGTGTTTTTTGCGGATAGGGGTGGACACATGTCCCCTTAAAGACTGGGTGTACTCCTTACCGTAACGAACTTTGGGAAGCCCACTCCATAAGCTTGAAATGTCGTAGCCGGGAAGTTCGCTTTTGACGAGCATATATGATTCAATATTCTCTTCCTGGGAATAATCTTTATACTTACTGTCCACAACAGATACCGAGAACTCTCCCTTAACAGGATTGCCGGAGCTATCAGTTACCCTCACATTTACCAAAACCTTATCACGAGAACCATACACATCCTTATCGAAGGTTATTTGAGTATAAAGCTTATCCTTACTAAACACAGAGAAGGTCCTCTCTGCCAATACCCTGCCCTCTCCTGACAGCAACAGCATATGCTGGACTCCCGGGAATAAATCCCCAGCGTCAATCTTGATCAAATGCTTGCCTTGCGGGACCTCGCTACAATAATAGATATCACTCAAATTGTACAACACCAAAGTGGCATCTTTCTCGATAGTATGGGTTTCTAGCAAATAATAATCATCGATCCGTCTATAGTCAATCCTGTTATTCAACAAAGCCGGGGTAATATCGACTTTATCCCTAGCAGTCACCTTACTGGTAATGACACCTCCCGGTGTTGCCACAAATATACTTGTATAAAACATCTGCTCTACCGGCAGATTCCTGTTCCAACCGGTGTATGCTCTTAGAATATAATCCCCAGGTAAAAGAGAATCGGGCAGAGTCAGATAACCCGCAAAACCATCTTCGCTCCTCTTGATCATTACACTGGTAATCACAGTATCACCAAGCAGTTCTGCATAAATAAAATTACTGGCGGGCATCAACGAATTGGCAGAACTGTTTTCCAAATAGCCTTTTAACCACACAGTTTCGCCAGGTACAAAAACAGTCCTGTCTAAATGAACAAACAACTTTTCCGGAGACAAATACTGCGAAAAAAAATTGAAATTACTAATCAGCGAGTCCCTGTTTTGAGCAAAACCAATAGTGCCGGTAATTCCATACAAGTACAACATTGTATGTAAAACAGCAATGATTAAAGATGTTCTTACGAGATGCTTCATTACAAATCAAACATTTGTATCAAAGTTAAGAAATATGCATTAATCCTTACAATTTGTATAATCAGAAAACGCCATCATCTTTGCAACGCTGTGAGTGTCGGCCCCCCTGTGAGCAGAAGAGTTAAGCAATTTGTTCTCGACTGAATAACCAATACAAGTACTAGATTGCTCTCTTCTGTTATTTGTCTTCCGGGCATTTTGTAGGTTATCGCCCTCAGGGTATCGGGAAGGTTATCGTGAAATCTAAATATTGTCATTATGCAAACGTATATGCAAACGTATTAGTATACTTTGTATTGATAAAAGATAATATGGAAATACATTGAAACCTGGTACTTAGTTAACTCCGAGAGACAAAAATATTTTCAAAAGCAAACGCTATATGACAGTGTTGGCATTATTGGCAATATACTATGGCATCAAATAGTTGTTCCTATGAGTAAAATAATCTCTTTCTCCAATATATTTATCATCAGAATTCACGTTATCAAAACCTGTAATCTAATTTTTTATACTCCAAAACACAATTAATGGATTTGCATCCTCGGGTATTTTATTGATTTCTA
Organism: Bacteroidia bacterium; assembly: GCA_009929175.1. Lineage (GTDB taxonomy): Bacteria > Bacteroidota > Bacteroidia > Bacteroidales > UBA932 > Bact-08. The sequence continues at coordinate 42,042 of SABC01000010.1, forward strand.
TATAATCTAGAATTTGCCTATCAATAATTAACTTATCACTTGTGAGAACATTGGAAGGAGTGACAATGGATAGAAATTTATCATTCACTATGTCATACACAGGGAACAGATAATTGCTGTGAATATTATAACTAGTCTTGCTTTCTTTGCAGTAAATCACATATCTGGATTGAATATTAAATGAAGATTGTGGAAAGAACAAATAAGAAAAACCAAAGAAATTGTTGTTAACAGAGATATAATCCAATTTTGTAGCAACATCCTGTTTTTCAAAAATACCAATTGCCTGTTGTGGAGATTCATATAATTGTTCCGGGACCTTATATACACCAAAATCCACATAGTATTGAGGTGTTAGGGTATCTTCATAAATTTTATAAACATAATTACTCGTACCATGTACAAATAGGGAATAATCCTTATTTCCAGTAAACGCTTTTTCGGCGAAAACCATATCTCTTACCTCAACAAAGGGGATATAACTCTTTGTTTGACCATTCCTTTGTATCTGAAGATTGAAATCCGGTCCCATATGATACCATGCAAACATCTCTTTAGATAACCGGATACCGTCCAATACCATGGAAGAACCCTCTTGTGTTATAACATCCAAAAAATCACCACTACTACATGAATATCTCAATACTTTATTGTCCGATGATAATATGAGAAGTTCATCGGTGTATTTATCAATTAAGAAGTTTTGAATGGACACATACTCTTTAGGACCTCTGCCCTTAGAAAATATCCTGAATTTCAACTTCCCATCCTTTTGGAAACAAAGAATCTCATCCTGACTCTTGTTAAGGACAAAAAAATCAAACTTATGGAAAATTACTTTTCTGATGTTACCAATTGGAATAGAATCATCGAGTTGGATAATTTCATCGATTACAATCTTCTCCTTAATTAATGGGAAATCGTCTTTTTCTACATTTACAGCAATTGTTAAAAGCTCATCGTCAGCTCTGTTATTACACGAAACAAGCATTAAACAAAAGAGAACTATTCGAATATATTTCATGATCATAGATATTTAGTAAATACTAAAGTAAAGTGTCAAATTGATTTCGATTATCGACTTGTGATCTTTCTAAATAAGATTATGGGATTAACAAAGGTACCATTCCTGTCAAATTTCAAAATCTTATCGGGATTTATAACCACGATATGTTTATCTGTTATGCATACCCTTGCATTTCCACCGATTAAGCTTTCTTGATTGGTTTCCAATTGAACCATTTCGTAGTTACTTAATAATGTCGATAGTTCTAATCCATCGTTCATGTGAAAAAATTGATAATTAATATTATGTTAGTGACATCACCATATATACAACCCAAACAGAACATAAATATCCTCTCTGTCATTGCTGAGCGTAAATATATAATCGTCGTAATTTACATTAAGTTTCTTAAAAAAAGAGGGAGAAATTACTCTTTCTGTATAAATGGGAGAAGCCTCCATTCCTTTTAAGATTAGGCACTGCCTATTGTAAACATTGAGATAGACAGTTTGATTTTTTACAAGATTAGCAATTGGACCCAACAGTTTAAAAAAAACTGAATAATCACCTCTATTGTTGGCAATGCCTATGACTTTTTGGTTTGGGAAGGTGATGTTTAATGTGTCCTCAAACATTTTTGTACTACCAGGGTTTTCTAAAAAGTCACTTCCATAGAGGTAAATTGACATTCCATCGTTATGCCATTTTGCAGCCTTGTAATAGTTTTTGTAACAGAATTTTGACATGATAGAACTGCATTCGTCCCTGAAGATTTCCCTTGAATATCTTTTATCAAGAAGTGAATCATGAATACTGAACAACTGAAAATATGAACCCTTTTCTACATTAAAGTTATACAATGCATGATATCTGTTTTTGTATTGCAGGTAAATAACGCTATCCTGCAGGTTCTTGTACCCAGGGATAAAGTAAAAAGATGTTACCAAATCCCGCTGTTTACTATGCATCTGATAAACAAAATGATCAGTTAAAAATTTAACCCCAAAAAGCTTATTGACCAACCGCGCGTTTGCATTGAACAAATTCCTTTCAATCATATTACACTCAGAGGATGGAGCAAATTCGGCATATAAATCTGTAGAAACTCTCAGGTTGTCATTATAAAAAGAGGTATAGGCACTTTCTATGAAGAAATTGCTTTTAGAATAATGGCTGGCTATGTGATCTTTATTTACCCTCAGAATCGAGCACGACACAAACGTTGCCAGTG
>SABC01000063.1 GCA_009929175.1 Bacteroidia bacterium
GAGCCTCTGCAAGTTGTTAATTTATTCGAGGGATGGATCCCGGCCGGTAAGCTGCAACGCTCACAGCTCCTGCAAGTTGTTAATTTATCCGAGGGATGCGGCCAGTTTGAGTGCGGAGCCAGTGGATTATGTCTTTGATTACATCGGGGGCGATTGTGTTTTCGATATCTCCATATTCCGAGGGTGATCCGGTGATTGCATCTTGCAGGAGGTGGTTTTTTCCAGGGTAAATCTTGGCTGTAACGCGTTTATTTCCATTGCTCACAAGAATATCCTCGATCAATTTCACATGGTGCGGTAAAACCTGCAGGTCTTTATTTCCGCCAATCACAAGTACCGGGCATTTGAGTTGTTTAAGATATCTTTCGTTGTCGTGGAACAAATCATGCTTCATATAGGGGATGAACAGACCAGACCAGGTCTTGATATCCAAAGGTGTAGAATAGCCAATCAGGTTTTTGTCCTCTTGGGTTAAGGCAGATGCTCTCTCTTCGAATTGCTTTAAGATGAGAGCTCCTTGTTCCCGCGCAACCTTGGTATAGGGAGCTACTCTTACCACTTCAAACAAACTCTGCAAAATATCTTTGTTAAGAGTTGTTGCAGAGTCAGATATTCCCATTGTAGGATATATTGCGTCGCACTGTTCCAAAATTATTTCTTGCAGAGGTTTTGCGGCTCCGGCCATGAGAATCACATATGATACCGAAGGATTGATGGTTGCTGTGACGGGTGCAATATCAGCTCCAAGGCTGTGCCCGATCAAACCAATTGAAAGGGTGTCGACGAACTCTCTGCTTTTGAGGAAATCTACTGCGTACGCAGCATCCTCGGCATGGTCCAGGATGGTTGCACTTAAAAAACTGCCCTCCGACTCTGCAGCACCCCTGTCGTCATACCTTAAAACGGCAAAACCTGCGCGTGTAAGGAAGTCCGACATAACCAGGAATGTTTTGTGGCCGAAAATCGTTTGGTTACGATCAGATGCTCCTGATCCGGAGATTAAAACAACAGCCGGATATTGTCCCTCTTTGGAAGGCGTTGTTATTGTTCCCTTTAGTTTGATACCCAGTTTTTTATTCAGGAATTCGATGTCGTCAGAGAAATACGGCAGAGGCTCCTTTGGTTCTTGGGGTCTCTCTGCAATTGAAAAGGGGAATCTGTCAACTTTTTGAAGGTCCAGCTTCATCTGAGCACCTCCCGGAAAAGCCATATGCCCGTCAATACCATCTTTGTTGATAAGTTGCCCTGTGTATTTTGCTGCTAGAGAATTGATTATAATAGTAACGTCGTTACCCTCTGCATATACTGTATCTACAGGGATGTTAAATGCTTTTTGATCAACGCTGTGCATGACCGAACTTAGATTGCCGGCCTTGTTTCCTTTGATTTCGAAAGCAACGGTAAGATTGGTTTTTTCGTTGATTATCAGTTTGCCATGCCATTTGCCCGAGATTTGCGCCGATAGCAGGTTAAAGAGTGATTGTGCCAGGATTAATCCAAATATAAGTGCAAAGAATTTTGTTTTCCTATTCATAGCTTGTAAAGTTTAGTTTGCTTTATCTGTTATAGGCGAATAACCGGTCAATTTTGTTGCAAAATATAATTTACAGTAAATCTTTTATATAGCTTGTTTATTTGTTTGTTTTATTATATTTTTGCTAACAATTCGTAATAAAAATGCCGCTAAAAGCTGTTAAGTGATCCAAAACATATTATTATCTAATCATTAATTTTTTAAAGATGAAAAAATCTGTTAGTATTTTAATCACCTTTGTTTTAGCGACAATCATTCTCTTTGGCCAGGAAAAATTGGACGATATTCTCCCACTAAAAGATGGAAAAATCTGTTACTCAGGGGTAATAGAAGTTTCAGGAGTAGATGTTGAAAAAGTTTTTGATAGTGCTAGAAAATGGATTGTTATGAATTATTTTTCAGATAAACCTATTGTAGAGATGGAAGATAAAAAGAACTTAGAGCTTGTTGCAGAGGGATATTACCTGGATATTTGGAACATGGGTTTTATCATGTCTGACAGGGTCGAAGTCTGGAACAAAATTTGGATAAAAGCCAGCAACGGAAAATTAGACTACAAAATAACTGCTTTCAGGATTAGGTATACCCTCGAAAATGGCGAAAGGGCTTACAGGGGTGCAGTTAACTCCGAACTTGAAAACTGGTTGCAATCTAGGGATGCCAATCGTAAAAAGTTCTACGAACAAACCGATACCAAAATGAAAGAAAGAATCCTCTCACTTAAAAACAGCATCCCTCGGATAAATTAACAATCTGCACATAAACAGCACATTAACAATGGCAACATTACCAAAGATAAAGGTCCTGGTAAAGTTGCCGTTTCTTGTTAGTTTTGGATTGTAAATTTATCTTGCGGATGCAAACTTTTCTAGGGTTGTGATTGTTTTAATTAAATGCCTTAATTAAAATTTAAACAATACGAGACTATGAACGAAAAGATTACGGATTACATTAAAAATGCTCCGCCAGGGCACCGGGAGATTTTGGAAGTACTGAGAGGGCTGATTTTGGAAACGGTTGAGGGTGTGGTTGAGGAGTATAAGTGGAGGAGACCGGTGTTTGTCAAAGGCAGTGAATTTGCCTATTTACGAGACGCCTCCAAACATGTAGCACTGGGGTTTTACAAAGGCCATCTCCTGGAAGACCAAAAAGGCTTGTTGGAAGGAGAGGGAATCGAAATGCGTCACATCAAATTTCATAAACTAGAAGATATTGATCGTGAGCAGCTAAAAAAATGGATAGCGGCCGCATCCCTCGGATAAATTAACAACTTGCAGAGGCTTAGTTTATTGTGGCTTTCCATTCATTTCCAGATTATTGCAGAGCCCTCTGCGGCTTCCTCTGCCTGGGGGCCATGCCGCCTTGTGCAACGCAGTTTTCGTTTAACGCTCTTCTCCTCGTTTTTTGCGGGCCTGCGGAACTCCTCCCTTCGGTCGTCAAACACTCCTCGGCTGTTAACCGCCTGGGGGCCGGATTCATCCCTCGGATAAATTAACAACTCTCATATAATGTGCATGTTGTGAAACCGCGCTCATTTTCAATAATATGTGAATTTATCCGAGGGATGAAACAGTCAGCGTGCTGCCTCCCTGGCAGGTTATTCCGGTGCAGAGGTTATCCCAGGCACCGAGCCGGCTGCCGGCCCATTAAAGAGCCGGGCAGCGATTGACTGGAGACAACCTCGTTGCGCCGGCAAATAACCTGCATACCCAATAAAGGCCTGGAAATCACCTGAAAGCTACAAGTCTTTTTAAAACAAGCAGTTGTTAATTTATCCGAGGGATGCGTGTTTTCGAGGGGTGAATCCCGCAAAGCACTGGCAATCACAGGAAAGCTACAACCTGCTGCAAACCAGGCACATGTTAATTTATCCGAGGGATCAATCCCGCAAGTGCTTGAAGATCATCGAGATGCTGCAAAGAGCTGCATGCTAAGAAGTTGTTAATTTATCCGAGGGATGCGTGTTTTGCTGCAAGCCTCTGCGCGGCAGGTGGTGCTGTTTTTTTTGTATCTTTACTAGGGTAAAACTTGATGCTATGCTGGATAAAAATCACAACATGTATGTGGCTCAGGGAGATGGGCCGGTATATATAAATCCAAAGATGGTAAACAGGCACGGTTTGATTGCCGGTGCAACAGGTACGGGGAAGACGGTGTCGCTGCAGGTGCTTGCCGAGACCTTTTCCCAGGCTGGAATCCCTTGCTTTATGGCCGACATGAAGGGCGACCTTTCGGGAGTGAGTCAGGTGGGTACAACCAACAAGTTTATTGATGCCCGTATTGCAGAGTTCGGAATCGGCACTCCGGAGTCCCCACTGCCTAAACTGGAATTCGGAGCCTCCCCGGTACGCTTCTTCGATGTGTTCGGAGAGCAGGGACATCCAATGCGCACAACCATTTCCGAAATGGGCCCGATACTACTGTCCCGGCTTATGGGTCTAAATGAAACCCAATCTGGAGTATTGAATATTGTTTTCCGGATTGCAGACGAAAAGCAGTTACTGCTCATAGATATCAAAGACCTAAGGGCAATGCTCAACTGGGTTTACAACAATGCAAAAGAGTACACGACACTCTACGGCAACATCTCTGCACCCTCTATCGGAGCCATACAAAGGGCGTTACTGGCACTTGAGAGCCAAGGGGCAGATAAGTTCTTTGGAGAGCCCGCATTCAACATCTTTGACCTTATCCAGACAGAGGGAGGGAAAGGGGTGCTGAACATCCTTGCCGCAGACAAACTGATGATGGCCCCAAAGCTCTACTCGACCTTCTTGTTATGGTTGCTCTCGGAGCTCTACGACCAGCTTCCCGAGACCGGAGATATGCCTCTGCCTAAATTTGTCTTTTTCTTTGACGAGGCACATATGCTGTTCGAAGATACCCCAAAAGCCTTGACCGAAAAGATTGAACTGATAGTCCGCCTGATACGTTCCAAAGGAGTAGGTGTTTACTTTATAACACAATCTCCTGCCGATATCCCGGAGGAGGTACTGGGACAGCTAGGGAACCGCATACAACACGCATTGAGGGCATTCACCCCAAAGGACCAGAAAGTAGTAAGGGCTGCTGCAGAGACCTTCCGGTCCAATCCCGCCTTTGATACCGCCAACGCAATAATGGAGCTGGGCACCGGCGAAGCCCTTGTCTCTTTCCTGGACCAAAAAGGGGCACCATCCATTGTTGAGAGGGTAAAAATGATGTTTCCCCTGGGCAGTATAGGTGCAATTTCGGCTGCACAAAGGGATCTTCTGGTGAGGCAATCCCGCCTGTATGGAATTTACGAACGCAATTTTGACAGGGAGTCGGCATACGAAAGGCTATCGGAAGAGGAGCTGCTTAGGGCGAGGAGGGAGGAGCAGGCCCGCCAGCAGGCAGAGCAGGAAAAGCTTGAGGTACAACGCATGAAAGAGCTGGAAAATGAGCGGGCAAGAGCTGCTAAAGAGCGCAGGACAACAGACCGTACTACAACAGGCAGGCGTACCTCGTCAAAATCGGCTTTTGACAAAGCATTAGGCTCTGCGGCCACCAGCATAGGCCGCAGCGTAGGTAACCAGCTGGTCAGGGGTATTCTCGGCGCACTTTTCAAATAAGAAGCAGAGCTCTATTCGAACAAAGAAAAGCACACTCCAGTTAATAAACACCTGGTTTTAAAAGGCTTTAGTTTTGGTAGTTGTCGCAGTCGTAAAAATAGAATTTGCGGTGGATGTCACCGTCACGATCCCTGATCACCAGTGAGTCGACAAGTTGTGCCGATTCAAAATGCTTTTCCAGCATGGATTCGATACTTCCGATACGGAGGTTTTTGCGACGGTATCTCTCGCTTGTTACATAAATAGCATCTTGGCCATCAAGGTGGGAGAGGTCCCGGTTGTCCAATGCAAACTGGAAAGCGAACTTGTCGATCACATTCCCTGCGTAGATATGTTCGTCGGAGTAAAAGTTGAGGACAGCCGATATCTTGTAGGAGTTGTCAGAAAAAAAGAAGTCATCGGGATTCTGCTCCTCCAGTTCGTCCACTTTTTGGGCCAGCTCCTTCCATCCAAACCAAGTATCGTCGGATTTGACCATCACCGGCATCCACACCAGCTGAACCAGCAGGGCCAGATGGGCTATACCCGAAAAAATGGTCTGGTACCTGACAGCCTTGTCATTTTTAAGGTATTGGGCGGCCAAGACTGTTGCCGACAAGAAGACCGGCATGATCCAGTTGATCTTAACCCAATAAACAAAAGAGATGGCAGTAAAGGCCCATAGCATGGGCAGGGCAAATGATGCCGCAAACAGTACTCCCTTTGCAATTGATTCTCCTTTGAAATATTTTTTTACGACAAGGTAGCCCGAAGCGTAGAGTGAAAGGAAAAACAGGGGGAGGGCAAGCAGCATCTGGGAAAAGAAAAAGCCGGGAAATAGAGCCGGGTCAAACTCAAAAGAGGAGATGCCCGAAGCCCTGTCAGCCGACTGATACCTGAGGGAGATGAAATCGTTTTGTATGTTCCACAAAACCACCGGGAAGATAGCAGCCAAAAAAGCTGCAGAAAACAGCACGAAACGGTATGAGACAATGTACCTGCGGTGCTCCTTTGAGAGGAGCAGGAAAAGGAAGAGCCCGGCAGGAAGGAACACAGCTGTATATTTGCTGTCAAAGGCAAAACCCGAGCTGAGGCCTGCCAGCAACCACCAGAACCATCTGTCCTTGTCTATTGCATTATAGGCAAAGAGAAGTGTAAGCGACCAAAAGAACATCAATGGGACGTCGGGGGTGGTGTTGATGCTCAGGATGGTTGCCAGCGGTGCGGTGAAAAATAAAATAAGAGCCCTTTTGACCTCAGTACCAGAAAGGATCTGTTTGATAAACAAGTATAATGCAGAGATTGTGACGGTTGTGACCATGAAGTCGGCGATATGCAGAGCCAAGGCCGATTTTCCAAGGAAGAAGAGGAAAAACCGGATCATGTATGCCACCATCGGCGGGTGGTCAAAATAGGAGAGGGCCAGGTTGTCGGAGTAGTATGTGTAGTAGGCATCCTGGGGCATCAACCCCATGAATGCAACTGCAAGGATCCTCAGCACGGAAAAAACCGCTATAATAATGAGGAACTCTCTCTCTTTTAGTATGTTTTTCATATTAAAATGCAATAATTGCTGCAAATATAGAATATAATTTCTACACCATTGAAAGGCTTGTTTTCCCAATTGACTTATTATGGTTAAATTTGGTGAACCAAACAAAAAATTACACTCATGAAAACAATAACGTCCCGGATATTAGTAATAGCAACCACAATAGTGCTGGTTGCCGCATGTGGCCAGGTTATGATAACAGGCCGTAAACAAATGCTCCTTTTTAGCCAGGGCGAGATAACCTCGCTTAGTAACCAGGCTTATACCGAAATCATGGGGCAATCCAAGCTCTCCTCCAACACGAGACATGTGAGGATGGTTAGGGAGGTAGGGCAAAACATCACCTCTGCAGTGGAGAGGTATGTCAAAGCCAACGGATTTGAATCATCGCTTGAGGGAATGGAGTGGAAATTCGATGTGGTAGAGAGCGACCAGGTCAATGCATTTTGCCTGCCAAACGGAAACATTGTCTTTTATGAAGGGATAATGCCCATTACCAGCACTCCCGACCTGGTAGCGGTGGTGATGGGGCACGAAATTGCGCATGCCTTGGCAAAGCACGGTAATGAGAGGATGAGCCAGGAGGTGCTTGTGGGGGCTGTCGGGCAGGCAATCTCTGCATACATTGGTACCGAAGACCAAAAAAAGCAAGCCATATTCCAGGTTGCATTTGGCCTTGGCTCACAGCTGGGTGTGATGCTGCCCTACTCCCGTAAGCATGAGTATGAGGCAGACCGCCTGGGTCTTATCATAATGGCAATGGCGGGGTATGACATCAATGTAGCCCCCGGATTCTGGGAAAAGATGAGTGCCGGAAAGAGTGGTGCTCCGATGGAGTTCTTCAGCACCCACCCTTCGGACGCCAACAGGATCAAAAATATCATGGCTGTTTTACCCGAGGCTGCAAAATATGCACCTGCCAAATAATTCCTATATTTGCACCATTGATTAACACTTTAAAAGCCATATGTACAGAACACACACCTGCGGGGAATTGCGAATTGATAATGCCGGGCAAAACGTTATACTGGCCGGATGGGTCCAGAGGATCCGTAAAATGGGAGGGATGAGCTTTATAGACCTGAGGGACCGCTACGGAATCACCCAGTTGGTGGTGGACGACGGTGTGAGCCACGAACTCAACGAAACAGCCGAAAAACTTGGCCGCGAGTTCGTGATACAGGCTGCCGGTACCGTGGCCGAAAGAAGCAGCAAGAACAGCAAGATTCCGACAGGTGATATCGAGTTAAAGCTTACTTCAATCAAAGTACTCAATGCATCACTTACACCTCCCTTTACAATCGAAGACGAAACTGATGGCGGCGAAGAGCTGAGGGCAAAATACCGCTACATAGACCTCCGCAGGAACCCTCTTAAAAGGGCTCTGGAGTTACGTCACAAGATGGGTCAGGAAACTCGTAAATATTTGGACAGCATCGGTTTCATGGAAATCGAAACGCCGGTTCTCATTAAATCCACTCCTGAGGGTGCAAGGGATTTTGTAGTTCCCTCCAGGATGAATCCGGGAGAGTTTTATGCTCTACCTCAAAGCCCCCAAACATTCAAACAGTTGTTGATGGTGTCGGGATACGACCGCTATTTCCAGATTGTAAGGTGTTTCCGGGATGAGGACCTGCGTGCCGACCGTCAGCCCGAATTTACACAGATTGACTGCGAAATGTCATTCGTGGAGAGGGAAGATATCCTTAATACTTTCGAGGGGCTTATCAAGTCCCTGTTCCGGAATGTGCTTGGAAGGGAGATGAAGGACAACTTCCCCCGCATTTCATACAACGACGCCATGAAGTACTACGGTTCGGACAAGCCCGACATCCGTTTTGGGATGAAGATCTGCGAACTCAAGAGTGATGGGAAGAACGGCAGCGACAGTGTTGACCTTACGAGCGGTAAGGATTTTGTGGTCTTTGACTCTGCCGGATATGTTGCCGGGATTTGTGTCAAGGGTGCTGCATCCTATACCCGTAAACAGTTGGATGAGATCACTGAGTGGGTCAAAAGGCCGCAGATTGGGGCCAAAGGTTTGGTTTACATACGAGTTGCCGAAGATGGTATCAAGTCTTCGGTAGACAAGTTCTACACCCCCGGGGAGCTCTCTGCAATTGCAGGGCGTATGGGGGCAGAGTCCGGCGACCTGATCCTGATCCTTGCCGGGGATAAGAAAAAGACCCAGGAGGCACTCGGCACGCTACGTATTGAGATGGGTAACAGGCTTGGGCTTCGCCGGAGTGACGAATATGCACCTTTGTGGGTATATGATTTTCCTCTTGTGGAGTGGGATGAGGAGACACAGCGTTTTTATGCCATGCACCACCCTTTTACTTCGCCTAAGCCCGAAGACATGGACAAATTTTACAGCAACGACAAGGCAGAGATTGCCCAGGTTGCAGCAAATGCCTATGACTTTGTGCTCAACGGAACCGAAATCGGCGGCGGCTCCATCAGGATACACGATTCAAATGTGCAAAGACGTATGTTCGAGGTTCTCGGATTCTCACAGGAGGATGCCGAATACAAATTCGGGTTCATCATCAATGCCTTCAAATACGGAGCACCTCCCCACGGTGGTATCGCATTCGGGTTCGACCGTTTTTGCGCGCTGTTCGGAGGCCAGGAGACCATCAGGGATTATATTGCATTCCCTAAGAACAATGCCGGCCGCGATGTGATGCTGGATGCTCCCGGCAGGATCGATGACTCTCAGATGGATGAGCTGTTTTTAAAGAGTACCCTAAAAAAATAAACCATGAATATCCAGCAATTGGATTACATAATTGCCGTTGACAGGCTCCGCCACTTTGCGAGGGCCGCGGAGGCTTGCGGGGTTTCCCAGCCTACGTTGAGCATGATGATCCAAAAACTGGAAGAGGAACTTGGTGTTGAGCTTTTCGACCGCAAAAAGAGTCCGGTGGAGACCACTCCGATTGGCAAAAAACTGATTTCTCAGGCAAAAGTGATAGGGTTTAATATCAAACAATTCCGTGAAATTGCAGACTCTGCCCGGGATGTAGTGGAGGGGGAGTTGCATATGGCCATTATTCCGACTCTGGCTCCCTATATTATCCCTAAATTCTTTGGGGAGGTGCGCCGCAGGTTACCCGATCTCAAAGTGAGCATTTCCGAAATCCGTACCAGCGAAATCATTGACAAGCTCAAGAGTGCCGAGCTAGAGCTGGCAATAGTATCCACTCCTATCAACGAACCGGGGATACTGGAGCTGCCTCTGTTTTATGAGAGGTTCATCGCATACATCTCTCCCACGGAGAAAAAGATGTACGAACAGGAGAAGATACTCTCTTCCGAACTGGATCCGCATGGTATGTGGCTGTTACAGGAGGGGCATTGTTTCCGGAGCCAAATGATCAACATCTGCCACAAGAATGCATCTGCAATGCAAATCTATGAGGCCGGGAGTATTGAGACCCTCATCCGGATTGTGGATATCAACGGGGGTTACACTTTGATTCCTGAGCTTCACATCAGTGCCCTCACTGCCGAGCAAAAAAAGAACATTCGCTTTTTCTCGGGGGATGAACCTCGTCGTGAAATCTCCTTTGTGTTTCGCGAAGACTTTGTTAAAGAGCGGCTTATCAATGAATTGGTGGATGCTGTAAAGATTATGATACCAAAATTCATGTTGGACAAACGTCTTTCAAAATTCAGGGTTAAACTTTGATGGCACTACTCCTAACATATC
>SABC01000188.1 GCA_009929175.1 Bacteroidia bacterium
CCTCAATTTGTTATAACCTCCCGAGCCCGGGAGTTTGATACTACCGCGAAGGTAGAATCTTATTCGTCATTTTCGGGGAGCATATATCCCGGTACCAGTAAGCACCTTCCCATGCCATCGCCCCTACTGTACCATGCCGGGCATTGTTTCATTCTGCAAGGTCTATCTGTTGTTACGCAAACTCTTGGTTTATATTCTTCTGAGATCCAATTGTACGTGAGCTTTTCCATTATGCCACCTCCCGGGCTGAGTTATATTTTTCCCACGTTCGCTTTAGTGCAAGGCTACTGCTTGTTTGTTGGCTCATCGTCTTAATCATGTTGCTGTATTTCTGATGATAGAGCTCTCTTGCTTCTTCGGGTGCTTCATTATCGAGCCAGTTTCGGGCTTGTGCTTCGGAGTATTCTTGTAAGGCTTTTTTGTGCTCCGTGATAACCTTCATTGAATACAGGCTCTCCTTACTGACCGGCATTATCGGATCAGCTTCTTCTTTAGCAGCTTCAGCCATTAACTTTTTTTGGAGCTCCGGCTTGTCTGCAATCCAATTGTATGCCTTTTCCTTATCGCTGATTGTTTCAACTTCTGTTTTTTTCTCTGTATCCTGATTCGGTACCCCACCGTCAATATAGTATACCGTATCTTTGTAATCTATTGGTATTACTGTATCTATTCGGGGTAGTTCAAAGTACCCCGATTCCTTCCCCTTTGGGGGTAATTGATTCGGGGTAAAAGGGGGTACCCCGATTCGTTCCGCACTATTACTAGGATTATCCCCATTCGGGGTAATAATAGAGGGGGTGGGGTCTGTATGACCTTTACTGACCTTATAAACTGTACTTTTGCCGTTCCCGTTGCGAGTAATTTTACCTTGTTGTTGCCACTCAGTAAGCAAACTCTTTGCTGTTTTTTGTGAGATGCTTAGAAGCCCTTCGAGGTCTTGCCGGGAAAATTCACTATCCCTGAGTGCTTCGCTTACCGTCTGCCATGAATCTTTAGTCTTTTTATTTTTTGGTATTTCAACCGGAATCATTACGAGCCTGTTCTCTCCGTAGTCCGGCATCTCATACCCGAAAGGCTTTACAGGCACTCCCCAACTTTTGACGGACTTGCACACCTTGATACGTTTAAACTCTCCGTCAATCTCAACGTTCTTTTCAAAGAGCACTAGTACAATGTTTGCGATCTTTACCGGTGCGTTTGAGCCTTGTATCTCAGATAAACAGGGTTCTGCTTCTTCGTCTTGCAACCTCCGTTTGCGTAGGTGTGTTATTAGGACTAGTGCCATGTTGTGCTGTACTGCAAGCCCTTTTAGGTGCTTGGCAATCTCATTTTGCTTTTGCCCATCGTTCTGATCTGAGTCAGAAAAAGCCGGACAACTGTCGATTATCAGAAGGTCGGGTTTTTCCTTGTTGATAAGCTGCTCCATGAAGTTTCTTCCTTGCGGTGTATCAAAGTCTAGGGTTATCCCCTTCTCAGATAGTGTCTCTTGATGGACAACCTTAAAATAATCTTCTGAGAAGCTCCAACCGGAAGCCTTAAACCTCCAGTTAAAATAATCTTTTCCAACTTCGCCGTTCAAATAGAGGGTTTTTCGCCTTGCTTCGTACCTCCCTTCGAGTACGGGGACTCCGAGAGAAAGATCTGCAGCTATCTTTGTTATGAGTAGGCTTTTCCCCATCCCGGAATCTGCAGCTAGTAAGTTCAGGTGTTTGCGTGGGAAGTGCCAAACCTTTTCAGGAATTGATGCTGATTGCGGATTAGGTGATTCTATTGCTTCGAGCAGGAGATCTTTTTTACTGCTAGCTTCTGCCTTAATTATCGTGCTCTTGGCTTCCTGTTCCCGGAACATTCGCCTTGCTTCGTCAAGTCCGTGCTTTTGGGCTATATCGTTCCAATCTGCTTTATCAGGTGTTTTGTCGGGTGTCAGAATATTTCTGAATCCGGGTATAGGGCTTGCTCCTGAGTCCGGGCAAAC
>SABC01000189.1 GCA_009929175.1 Bacteroidia bacterium
GAAGAACAGGCAAGCCTCTTTTGTCCCGAAGAATTACAAGACCTCTCAAGAAAAGAGAGGCTGATCTCATGAAGATGTCACAAGAGGATGCCAAACGATATATCAAAGAACAGATTGCCGACTATATCGTTACAGAGTTTGGGGTGCAAGATATAAAAAAGCCTTTTAGGTGTCTGAACCCTGCACATGAAGACCGACACCCAAGTATGAGTTTAGACAGGGAACACAACAGGGTAAAATGCTTCTCTAGCAGTTGCGGAGCAAGCTATGACACCCTCGACCTGGTTGCACTGGCTCATAACATCCCCCCGAATGACAGCAGGGCAATATTTCAAAAAGCCTACGAAATATTTAACTTTGATGTTGAGGGGTACAGCAGGGGCACAGACCATCAGCCTGTAAAAGAAAGGAATCCTGATCCCGACATTGAGAGTTATCTCTCAGAATGTCACTCCAGGGTGCATGAGACGGATTACTTCCAACAACGTGGGCTCAGTGAGGAAGTAATAAATAAATACCGTCTCGGCTATGACCCCCACTTTACTAAAAACACCGGGGGCAAAATATGGGATGCGGTCATCATACCAACAACAGCCAGCTATACGGCACGGAACACAGACCCCCATGCCTCAAAGGGTGACAGGTATCGAAAGTTAGCCGGAAAAGGATCAGGAATATTCAACTTACAGGCACTATATGAACAGGAGTTTGTCTTTTTGGTAGAGGGTGAACTTGACGCACTTTCTATAATTGAGGCAAACGAACAGGCTATAGGCCTCGGAAGTGGGGAGAACGCAGATAAATTTCTCCGGCACGTTGAGGAACACAAGCCGAAAGCACACATTATCACACTTACAGATAATGATGAGGCCGGGGAGAAAACAAGAGACAAACTGCACAAGGGGCTTGAACGGCTGAATATTCCACACACACGGATGGGGCTAACTAAGGGTTATAAAGACCCCAACGAGTTTCTTATGGCAGACAAAGAGAAGTTCCTCCATGATATTCACCTCTTTAGAATGTGCGGTGAGATAGATGCAGAGGAGGAAGAAACAGACACCCCCCCGGATGAAGAACTGGATCACCTTATCTCAATTGATGATCTCAAATACAAAGAGGCTGATTTTCTAGTACAGGGATTACTTGAAAGAGACTCACTGGTAGCCGTGTTCGGAGAGTCCGGAGCAGGCAAGAGTTTTTTTGTTATAGACCTGCTTGCCTCGATCTCAGCCGGGATTGACTTCCACGGAAGACCAGTACAACAAGCCCCCTGTATTTATATTGCAGGAGAGGGCAAAAGAGGAATAATCAAACGCAATAAAGCCTGGAACATAGGAAGGTTGGGCAACCCTGACGGCAAGAAGCCCTTTTATCCTGTAAGGATGGGAATATCCCTTCCCGATGAACGGATGGAGGAAAAGCTAATTGAACTCATTGATAACACAATCAGTGAGAATGACCTTGCTACTCCGGGAGTAATAGCACTCGACACACTTGCAAGAACCCTCTCCGGGGATGAGAACTCAAACGCAGATGTCTCGGCATATATCCGATGCCTCGACCGCATCAAAGAAAGATACCCCGGCTCAACGGTCATAATAGTGCATCACGTAGGACACGGAGACCAAACAAGGGCAAGGGGAGCATCAGCCCTCAAATGTGCCTTAGACACTGAAATAAGGGTGCAGATAAACGCCGACACTGCAACGGGCAAAAAAACAATGACGGTCAGCAACAGTAAGGCAAAAGATGCTGAAGAATTCCCTGATCTATTTTTCTGTATGAACTCGGTGGAGGTCTTCTACAAAGAAAACGGAGAGGCAGAGACAAGCCTGTACCTTGAAGAAATAACAGCAGATTAGACATCCAGGTCAAAAGACAAACTCCCTGCAAGAGCCAATACAGCACTTGACTCATACAAGGAGGCACTAAAAGAAATGATAAAGGCTAAAGTAGAAG
>SABC01000190.1 GCA_009929175.1 Bacteroidia bacterium
AAATACTGTCTCAGGGCTGTCCATCCTCAGTCGTTGCACTCCCTCCGGCTGAAATGCCCTGATCCAGCATTTTCCCACTCACTTGTAAGCGGCTTATGAAGCAAATTGTCAATTCTTGTATCTTCCCTTCGGTCGTTGAACGGTCCTCACACTTTTTCCTGAAAACCCGCTGCGATCCCGGCTAAAAAACAAAGGTCTTTTGCGGCTTTATGTCTTCAATCGCTCCTTGCTCCTGTTACATCTATGAATTGCCCTGAATTACAAAAATGCAGTTCATTTCATACAGATATTCTGCACATTGCAAAAATCTTTGGCAAGGTCTAGAGCTCTTTAATGCCAATACTTTTGAGATAGGCATAAGTCCCATCATAAAATTCTGGAAGTCGGGTAGCGTCTTCAGGAAAGCCTTCGGAGTTTTTACGACTGTTTCCATCTGGGACACAAATTACAACACCTTGACGTGCGCGGGTGAGCAAAACTCGGTAAGCGTTGAGCATATATTTGCGGCTCTCCGGGTTTTTTTCGGGATTCCAGTTTGTTTTACCGTTAAACTTGAAATAATTCCATTTATGGTTACTACACCTCATGTCTGCATCCCAGAGTACACAGACGTAATCAAGCTCCAATCCCTGTACCTGAATCTCCGTTGCTGCCTCTTCAAGATAGTTGGATGAGCGGATGTCCGTTTTGTCTTCAAGAAACCAATGCACTGCGTTCTCGTCTCCCTGTGCGAGTACATTAACGGCTTGAGGCTTGAAACGGGCTGCTACTTTCGTAACTAATATCCCGGTTTGTTCGGAGCCTCTGGATTTTGATCGCAGCCAGGCTCTCGCTTTGTCAATGTCCCGTGTTAGCAAAACAGGGTACCCTTTTGAAGAGACATCCTTGTACAATTCGCCTGCATCAGGATTAAAATCCAATAGGGAATGGACGAAAGAAGAGAGTGTCTCGGCGCGGAAAGACCTAAGGCTCACAGCAAGGTGCAAATCATCGGAGTAAGTTACTCTATCGTTATTATCAAGCAATTCATTGACTTTACCTTCCGCATATTCCGGTTCGGTCAATTTGTTGGATATGAATATATTCCATTGTGTGAAATGTTTGTTCAGCGCCTCAATCCATTCGGATATTCCGGATTCTCCTGTATTGATCTCTTGCCCTCCTCCCACTAGACATATTATGACAGCCCAGTCTTTTCTTTGATCAAGAGACCATATAAGAAATGCCGCCTCCGATACAGGGAAATTTGGCACTTTTAGCTTGTTGCCATATGTTCCTCCACGTTTCAGATAATCGGCAAGACGTTTATGGGTCCATGAACGCTGTGCTTCATCGAATATCGCGACGTGCTCGACCTCCGAATAACCGGTACTCCCATGTGCAATTGCCTTCTGTGGGTCGATTTCCAAGACGCCACCCTCAACCGGATTTTTTATTTTTGCGAGCATATTGTCGCGGTATCTGTGGATCATCTGGATGAATTCTGACACCTCCCTGCGTGAATCTGACAGATTTTTCCTCTCTCCTCTATTCTTGCATTTCTTTTGATTGTCAATCGCCAGGGCTTCTGTAAGAACTGCTACAAGTGGACCATTACCGGAAAGATACACAGCCCCGTTTTCTTTGTCCTTTTCGCCATCTTTGTAGGTCTGTTTTATTGCAACGTCAAGTCCGACAAGGGTTTTTCCCGCCCCCGGTACACCCGTTACAAAACATATACTCTTCTCCCCGTTATCTTTGCTCTTTTCAATTATCTTGAGCAAATAGGCAATAGTCCTGTCTGTTGATACCTTGTCTGCTTCGTGACGTGTTATATCTTCGACAGAATGATTCTCATACAATGTACGGGCTGCTTGAACTATTGTAGGAGTAGGTGAGTAAGGACTAATAATCCATTTTTCACCCCATGTATCCTGATTTATTTTATCCTCAGTATGGCTTATAATCTTCTCTAT
>SABC01000191.1 GCA_009929175.1 Bacteroidia bacterium
AATGGTTGGTTCACCCATGAATTCCTTTTGAAGAACAACTTCAAAAACATCAATGCTACTGCCCTTACATCCGAAGATGCATTTAAGCAGCTTGTAAATGGAGAGGTCGAGGCTGTCCTGTTGCCGGAAATTGATTTTTTGTGGCTTGCAAAGACAAACAGTATTCCGCTCAGCAACCTTACCCAACATTTGGAAGCAATGGATTACAACAGCTATATTGCTTTTTCCCTCAGCACACCCAAAAGCACCGTCCAACAGTGGCAAAACATTCTGGATCAGATGAAATCCGACGGTACATTTTCTACTATCTGGAACAAATGGCATAGCGGCGTACCAATGCCTTAACAAAAACCGCAACAGGCACAAAATCTGCAAGTTGTTAATTTATCCGAGGGATGCGTCGTAGCAGGAAGCCGGTTGCCAGCAGGATTAGGCCTGAGGCTATCACGCTGAGGGGGAGGGAGATAGACATTGTTATACAGCCTGCCAAGCCGAGCCAGGGAATTATTCTTCCGTATATATGCTCGCCGGCAGGCTGTTTGATTGCAGAAAGGTTGGTTATACCGTAGTACAAGAGGATTGTGAATGTTGCTGCACGTACCACAAAATCAAAAGATCCCAGCAGGGTTACCGCCAATATAATAATTCCTGTAAAGAGGATCCCGATATGAGGCACACCTCGTTTGTTTATCTTTTCGAAAACCACAGGCATATCCCTCCTGCGGCCCATTGCCAGCAGCATCCTGCTTATCCCGAGTATCTGGCTTAAGAGAACTCCCAACATTGCCGTAGAAGCACCCATTGTAATAACCAGTTCCATCCCGGGAGCCTTGACCGACATGGCAGCCTGCTGCAAAGGAGAGTGGCTGGTTGCCATGCCCTCTGCCCCCATTACCCCTACAGAGACGAATGAAACTGCGGCATAGAGTAAAATGGCAACAGCAATTGTTATAACCACGGCTTTGGGAATAGTCTTTTTGGGCTCCGTAACCTCTTCGGCCAAAGTGGCAATACGAGCATAACCGGTAAATGCAAAGAAAAGAATGGCAGCAGACTCCGCAATTCCCAAAACACCATAAGGTGCAAAAGGCTTATAATTGGCAGCATTTACCGAAGGGATCCCCCCGAATACAAAATAGAGTAAAGAAAGCAGGGTTACGGCAACAATCAGGATATTTATAAAACCTGCCTTTTGTACTCCCATCAGGTTGGCAAGCGAAAGCAAAACAACAGCCATAACCGAGTAATAAAGAGGATCCAGAAGTGGAAGTAACTGATGGAAATAGCTGCCAAATCCAATGGCAACAACCCCTGCAGCCGAAAGCTTGCTAATCAAGAACATCCACCCGGCTGAAAAGCCCCATGAAGGCCCCATCAACCTGTATCCATATTCATATGTCCCTCCCGAATGGGGATAGACAGCAGCCAGCTGGGCAGAGCTTAAACCATTGAAAGAGGCAACAATACCTGCAATCAAAAGGCCGACCAGGAATGCCGGACCTGCAACACCTGCGGCAACTCCGGTCACAACAAAAATCCCGGCCCCGATAATTGCACCAAGCCCAACACCTACGGCATCCCCAAGACCCAGCACTCGATTCAAAGATCTATCTTTCATACACTCTATACATTATGATAAAACCTGCACTCAAATATATAACCAGATAAAAAAAGCCGGGTTCATACCCGGCCCTAAATTTAACAAAATCTTAAAAAAACGTACCGTAAAACAAGCCCGATAATGTTGCCATGATAATAACCAATACCACGAAAACCACAGTTTTCTTTGTACCCATGACCTCCCGGATAACCAACATATTTGGCAACGACAAAGAGGGGCCGGCAAGCAACAGAGCCAAAGCCGGACCTTTTCCCATTCCCGATGCCAGCAAACCCTGGATAATCGGCACCTCTGTAAGGGTCGCAAAATACATGAAAGCACCCACTACACTT
>SABC01000011.1 GCA_009929175.1 Bacteroidia bacterium
AAAGAGTCTGCCCGTAAAATTGATTTGTCGTTTTCGGGGGCTGTAAATACAAAATTGACAGGCAAGGGTTGCGATTACCTCTCTGTAGAAATGTCGGGAGCATCTAATTTTGATGCCGTTGGTTGTCCTGTTAAAGTGATGGATATTAGCTTATCCGGAGTTTGCAACGCTGAGGTTCACGTTACTGACAGCATATCTGTTGAGCTTTCAGGAGGTTCAAATATCCGATATAAAGGTTCTCCTCAAATTAAATCCCTGGACATTAGCTCAATATCATCATTTAAAAAGATAAATTAATTTTTTAATCCCCAAATTGTTATCTTTATAAAAAAAAAGAGATAAATATGGGATTTAAAAATTTACATCAAGATGCCTTTGTGCTGGACTCACACTGTGACACTCCTTTGGTTTTGATGGAAGGAGCAGATCTGGGTAAGAGGTTGCGCAAAGGTCATTTTGATTTTAACAGAATGAAAGAGGGTGGGCTTGATGCAGTGTTCTTTGCTATATACACATCGGGTAAACTAGATCCGGACGCTGCAACCCGCAGGGCTCTGCAATTGATTTCCAGAACTTATGATGCAGTTGAGGCCAATCCCGACAAGGTAGCGTTGGCATCTTGCGCCGAGGAAGCTCTCGAAAACAAAAAAAAGGGATTGGGGTCAATATTCCTGGGAATGGAAAATGGTGCTCCAATTCAAAAGGATTTGAGTTTGTTGCGATTGTTTTATGATATGGGTGTTCGCTACATGACCTTGTCACATGCTGTAAACAATGAAATATGTGATTCTTGTGCTCCAAAGGAAGAAAGGTGGAATGGATTAAGTCCGTTTGGCAGGGAAGTGGTAAAGGAGATGAACCGCCTCGGAATGCTTGTGGACGTCTCCCATATTTCTGACAAATCTTTTTATGATGTGCTGGAGTGCTCAAAAAGAGCTGTTGTAGCTACTCACTCTTGTTGCAGGGCTATTGCAGACCACCCCCGGAATCTGACAGACCAAATGATTATGGATCTCGCCAACAACGGAGGGGTTATACAGGTGAACTTTTATCCTCCATTCCTGAACAGTTCATACGCAGAGAAATTCTGGCCTCTTTGTGATGCGTTTGACAATATTCAGGAGAAGTTTAGAAAAAACCCGGTTAAATACAGAGAGGAGTTCCGTAAAGTCGAAAAAGAGATGCTTGCACTTCCAAGACCATCCTATACTGAGGTGATAGACCATATTGACCACATTGTAAAACTTGTTGGAGTCAGGCATGTTGGAATAGGATCGGATTACGACGGGATTGAAGTTACCCCCGAAGGGCTTGAAGGAGTGGATAAGCTGCCGGTTATCACAAAAGAACTCAAACGCAGAGGTTACACCGAGGAGGAGATCAGGTTAATCCTTGGAGAGAATTTTTTAAGATTGTTATAACATGTCCAGGATAGCACTTGTAACGGGAGCAACATCGGGAATAGGTAAAGCAGTGGCATTTGCCTTGGCTTCCGAAAATATTGACTTGATAATCACAGGTCGCAGGAAAGAACTTTTATCTGTGACCGCTAGTGAAATTAAGCAAAAACATGGAGTTAATGTTTTACCGCTCGTATTTGATATCAGGGATTACGCCCAAGTTTCGGAGAGCATTACAAAATTACCATTGCAGTGGAAGGAGGTAGATATACTGATAAACAATGCGGGCCTTGCTGTAGGGCTCAACAGTGTAGACTCCGGCGTTTTGGATGATTGGGAGAGGATGATTGACACCAACATAAAGGGGCTGCTTTATATTTCAAGGATTGTTTCCGAAAAGATGAAGGAGCGTGGTTATGGCCATATAATAAATGTGGGATCCATTGCTGGGAAAAGTGTATATCCGGCTGGTAATGTTTACTGTGCAACCAAACATGCTGTTGACGCTTTGTCAAAAGGCATGCTGATGGACCTTTACCCGTATAATATTAAAGTATCCCAAATATGTCCCGGAGCAGTTGAGACTGAATTCTCCGAAGTAAGATTCAAAGGCGATAAAGCGAAGGCGGCTTCTGTTTACAAAGGGTTTACACCTCTTTCTGCTGAGGATGTCGCAGATGTGATAAGATACATGGTGACAGCACCTCCACATGTAAACATAGCGGATGTTGTGATAATGCCAACAGCGCAAGCTTCTCCTACCTTAATCAAAAAAGAGTAGGCGGGTGGTGGTTAAAGCCACCCGGCTTTCTTCATGATTTCATCAATTTTTTGAGCAGTTGCATCCCTGTCCTTGTCGTTTCTGTTTGAGAAAAACAAGTAAAGAATATTTTGCTTTGGGAATCTGCCTGCATATATCTGGAATCCTCCGTTATCTCCGGTGTGGTATACTTTAGTCGGAAAACCGGGCTTGTCTTCAATAAACCAGCCATAGCCGTATGAAGTATAGGGTATTTCGGGAATTGTGATTTTTGGAGAGTGGGCCTCATTTTTCGACTTCTCACTTATCAGTTTATTGTCCCTCAGCGCTACTTCCCATCTTGAGAACTCCCTTACAGAGGTATATAACCCTCCGTCAGCTTTTGTTGCAAAAAATGACTCCTCGCCGTAATCGTACTCTTCAAAAATTCCAGTATTCTTGTTTTGAAGGTATCCGTGGGACATATCCGGAATCGATTTCCCCGCTTCAAAATAGGTTGCATTTTCCATACCGGCAACATCAAAAATTCTTTCTTTCATAAAAATGTCGAAACTTTGGCCGGATGCCCTTTCAATAATTGAATACATCAACTGATATGTTGGATTCATATATTCATAAGAACTGCCGGGTTCAAAGTTCAGCTCTTTGAGATTGGATATGTATTGGTATGACTGGGTGTCTGTGGCTGTTGTTACAAAATGCCAATCACTCCGGTCCCTCGAATCAGGAATCCCCGAAGTGTGGGATAAAAGATGGCGTAAAGTTATTATTTGTGCAAACGGAGTTTCAAACTCAGGGAACCACCTCTTCAAATTGTCGTCTAGGGAAAGCTTACCCTCTTCGGCCAAAATCATAAGTGCTACAGCCGAAAACTGTTTGGATACCGATGCTATGTTAAAGAATGTGTTTCCATCAATAGGGGTCAGGGATTCCATGTCTGCAATACCGTATCCTTTTTCAAAAATAATAGTGTCATCTTTCATAATCAATACAGCTGCACCAGGTTCATTAGCTGGGTAAAGGTTGATAAAAAGCTGGTCTGTTTGTTCCGAAATCATTTTCTCTGATGAATTGTCTGTACAACTTGTAAACATAATGCAAATAATTAGAATAAAGAGAGTTAGATTTTTCATAGTCATATGGTTTTTCAGGTATAACGTAAAAGTTATATAGTAAAACAATAATGTTTTACACCTTGTTTATTAGCTGTTTATTGTCTATAATAAGAATTAGCTCTTTTCTCAGGAAGTTTAATGCCTCTGATGTAAAACGTATGATATTTCTTTCCCTGTCTCCAAAGAAAAGGCTTTTGGTGCATTTGACTTTGCCTCTGACAGAAACGGCAATCCAAATACTTCCAACCGGTTTCGAATCTGTTCCGCCTCCAGGGCCAGCGATCCCTGTCGTTGAAATTGCTATATCTGTTCCAAACAACAGACGACATCCTTCTGCCATCTGACTTGCGCATTCCAGACTGACAGCACCGTGGTTTTCTATAGTTTGGGGAGCTACATTCAATATGGAAATTTTTGTGTCGTTGCTGTAAGTTACTATTCCTCCTTTGTAATAGTTTGATGCGCCTGGTTTGGAAACAAGTACGGAAGATATTTTGCCTCCGGTGCACGACTCTGCAACAGAAACAGTCATTCCGGAGCTTTCAAGCAAACGGGTAACGACCGACTCCAAATTATCATCCTGTTCGGAGTAAATTATTCCGGGTGCCAAAACCTCTTTTAATGTTTGGATGCAAGTATCCATCAATTTGAGGTTTGCGTTTTTATCCCCGTTGTATGTAGAAAGTCGCAAACGGATACCTGTAGCGGGATTTGGAAGATATGCAAGCTTGATGCCGGATGGTAGTGAGCTCTCCCAGGTTGTCAGCATATCAGATAGTGTAGATTCGGGAATTCCGTATGTGCAAACTGTCCTGTGACAAATGTTCCTTGGTGAAAAATTTTGGTTGATTATATCTATTACTGATGGCAATAGCGCCTCCATTTCGTATGGGACACCAGGTAATGAGAAAAGAAGGGTAGAAGAATCAATGTTGAAAACCATTGCCGGAGCTGTCCCTTTCTCATTTGGTATTACAACACAATTTGCCGGAACAATAGCTTGGTCCCTGTTTGTTTGAGTGACAGCCATTCCCCTTTTTTCGAAAATCCTTTCAATGATCTCAAGTTGATTGCTGTTTGTTGTATACTCGTTACATCCGGTGAAACGGGCCAATGCTTTTTTGGTAATATCGTCTTTTGTGGGGCCTAATCCACCTGTAATGATGATTACATTGAAATCTCTACTGATTCTTGTCAGGTTTTCAATGATTTGATCGAAATCATCCCCGATTGAAACCATTGAAGCAACCTTTATTCCTGCCTCGTTGAGTCTGGAAGAGATAAAGGCTGAGTTTGTATCTACAATCTGACCAATGAGGATCTCGTCGCCAATAGTACATATGCACGCCTCTATATTTGTCATGCCGGTCGTTTGCTTAAATATTTGAGGATTTTCTTGGGAAAGCCCATTCCGTTATATATGAATCCGGTGTAAATCTGGATAAGAGAGGCTCCTGCATCAAGCATAGCAGCTGCCTGGGAAGGCGTCATTATGCCACCGACTGCAATTATTGGTAATTGACCATTTGTCTTTTTGTAAATGTAACTAACTATTTCCAGGCTTCTATTATACAAAGGGGCACCACTCAAGCCACCATCCCCGATACTTTCTACCTTCTCTTTCGAAGACAAAAGATTGTCCCTAGCTGTTGTAGTATTTGTAGCAACAATTCCGTCAATCCCGGATACCAGGATAAGGTCTATTATCTCATCCAGCTGCTCATAAGTTAGGTCTGGAGAAACTTTTAAAAGTACTGGCCTGTACTCATCAAAATATTTACGAAGTGTTGTGATCCTGTCAATAATCTCAGAAAGTGAGGATATGTCCTGCAAGCTTGTTACTCCCTTGACATTTGGACATGAAACGTTGATAACAAAATAATCCACAAAATCGTAGAGTTGGGCAAAACTCTTTTCATAATCCGACGGAGCTTTTTCGTTGGGTGTGGAGGTACTTTTAATTATGTTGGCTCCCAATATAATATCAGATTTACGATGCTTAAGTTTAGAAACAGCAAATTTCACACCCTTATTGTTGATGCCCATTCTGTTAATTATCGAGTTGTCCTCTTCTAGCCGAAAGCACCTGGGTTTAGGGTTACCAACCTGTTCGTTTGGTGTAAGTGATCCAATTTCTACAAATCCAAAACCAAAACAAGCAAGTTGATCAAAAACTTCTCCATTTTTATCGAAACCTGCTGCCAGACCTACAGGATTTCTAAATCTCAGTCCTAGTACTTCTCTTTCTCCTCCCTTGAGTTTGTAGTTGTAAATGGATTTCAAAATCCACATTACAGGAGGAAAGAAGGATAGGAGTTTTAACATCACTATTGTAAAGTTGTGTGCTGTCTCCGGAGATAAAGAAAAAAGGATTGGTCTGAATAGCCTGTACATGATTCATCAAAAATTTGATGCAAATATAGTAATAATAAGAATCACCCTAATTCTTTTCCCTTGTTATACTCCTCAAAGGTACCGTCCGAATATACAAACAATACCTTCGTAAGGATCCTTTTTTCGCCAACAATTGGTAAGGAGTTATCATTTATTGAAATCTCAGAAGGTTTAGGATTACTATTATTGGATTCAATCTCCTTGTTTTCATTGAATAAAGTCGATTGAAATCCAGTTTTAGTATCTTCAATTCGATTATGAATTGAGGTGGGATCTGTCAAACCTGATTTATAAGGATCACCTTTGCCTGTTATAAGCCACTCAGCATTCAATTCTTCAAAATTGTCAAGCAGCTTTAGTATGAAATCATATCCAGGTTTGTTTCTTCCAGACAGGATATGGGAAAGTCCAGACCTCTGAATACCAAGAATATCGGCAAGTTTGGCCGGTGACAACTTCTCTCGGGTTATAAAATATTGTAAACGTTCCTTCATAGATGTAAACATTGGATGATACAAATGTAATCATTTATTTAATTACAAATGTAAATTTGTTGAATTCACAAATGTGCACAACTCAGATTCATTCATCTAATATTTAGAGGTAAGATCTGGTAATTACCAGTCAGTTGAAATAATCTTGGTGTAGTTAAACATAAACATTAATAAAAACGTGTAATATAACTGGTGTCCAGATATATAAGTATGGAATCATAATAAGTTTGCTTCAAATTATACATATTTTGCCAAAAAACTACTGTTTATCTCATAGTTATACTTCATATAAATATCATAACAGATTGGATTACATGGTACTAAGAGCATTATAAAATTAATCTATGACCAAAAACTCAAATCTATGTACTAAGGTATTTCTAAGTAGAAACAAATATTACATATGTAAACTTGAGTAGTTTATTAGTGGGTTACATATGTAAATTTCAGATGTTTTAGTCTACAAACTCAATTTTGATTAGATTTGCAATCAAAAAAGTGATACCAAAAATTAATATTCAGGATTATACCTATACATTATCAGATGATAAAATTGCAAAGTATCCTTTGCCAAATCGTGAAGACTCCAGAATTTTAATATTCAAGCATAATTCCCTGGATGAATCCAAATTTTCAAATCTCGCAGGGTTATTGCCCTCCGATTCTCTGCTTATCTTTAACAAAACCAAGGTTGTTCCTGCACGATTGCTGTTCCGGAAACCAACAGGTGCCCATATTGAAATTTTTTGCCTTGAGCCGTATTATCCAAATGAGTATAATCTAAATTTTTCCTCCACGGACAATTGTAGTTGGATTGCAGTTGTAGGAAATGCTAAGAAATGGAAAAGTGGGTTCCTGCACTTTGATACCAATGGAGATTCTGTTTTAAACCAAATTAACCTAAAGGCTAAACTTGAACAAATAATTGAAGATAAATATGTTGTAAATTTTTCTTGGGAAGGAGGAATCTCTTTTTCCCAGGTAATGGAGATGTGTGGTAAAGTGCCTATCCCGCCTTATCTTAATAGGGATACACAACTAATTGATAAAGAACGTTACCAGACACTTTATGCTTCTACAAAAGGGTCTGTTGCAGCACCTACTGCCGGACTTCATTTTTCACAGCATGTTTTGGATGATATTGACAAGAAAGGTATTAAACGAGGCGAATTAGTATTACATGTTGGAGCCGGAACCTTTTTGCCTGTAAAGGCCAATGAAATATCTTCTCATAAAATGCATTCCGAATTGTTTAGTGTAGAGATATCAATGGTCAGGGCTCTTTTGGAACAGGTTGTTGCAGGTAATCCTGTTGTGGCAGTAGGAACTACATCCGTCAGGACTCTTGAGAGTTTATACTGGATTGGTTTAAAATGTTTTAATGGTCTGCAACCAAGTGATACCGAACAATGGGAACCATACAGTGAGACATCAACAGATGTTACTCCGACCCAAGCACTTCAATCCCTTGTTGAATGGATGGAATCCTCAAACATCCACATTATGGAAAGGAAAACCCGAATAATTATTGTACCTGGTTACAAATTCAGGATAGTAGATATTCTTATCACCAATTTCCACCAGCCAAACAGTACGTTGTTATTGTTAATAGCATCTTTTGTAGGAGATTATTGGAAAAGTATATACAGCTATGCTTTGGATAATGGATTCCGATTCCTTAGTTACGGAGATAGTTCAGTCCTCTTCAGGCTTGATTGAATCCAGATATATCAGTTTTAATATCTTATGTGCCCAACTGGATAACAGGGGGCCAGAGCTGAGAAGGTTTGGGGCAATATTGGAGATCTGCTTTTTGGCTGCATCAAGAAAGCTGCTGTTATCAGTCAATTCGTACATTGATATCAAATTGCCGGCCATAACAGAATTTGCAGACGGCCTTACAATGTCAGTATTGGATTCTCGTTTAAAAGGAAATGTTTCTTGATTGAGCCCAAGCTCAGACTTGCTGAACATGCCGTTTTCGGGCTTATAAAACAGTGTCATGACAAGATCTGTATATCTCTTTGCTACACTTAAGTGTTCCTCTTTGTGTAGAGTTTTGTGTAATTCAAGTGATGCTTCAATAAAGTATGCATAATCAGAAAGATATCCAGGTAAGTATGCTTCAGAACCGCATGTATAACGGGAAAGTTTTCCATTAACAGGATCTGTATTATGATAAACAATGTGCTCAAATAAGACTAAAGCTCTTTGGCACATTACAGGATTGTCCAAATACCTGGAAGCGATTGCCATTGCAGCAATTGCAGATGCGTTTGATGCTGTAATAACCCTGGTATCCCTGTAGTATCCCTTATGTTCTTTTCTGCGCGCAATGAGCAACTTGAAATGTTCATCAGTCAGCTTTTGGTACAAATCCGGAGTTCTGACAGGAATCTGTTTGCGTTTTTTTTCAGTAGTAATGCTGATACCCAGGTTTTCGGCTATTTCTTGGTAATTACCTGGGAATAATATTGATAATTCATTCAGTGAGAATGAGTAATAATCAGCTTTATCGATTGGTTCAAGTATGGTCGTGGAGTTTACATACCCTCCTTGTGAAAGGCTAAGCGATGTTATTATGAATTTGAATACCTTTTCGGCAGTCTCCCGGTATGATTCTTTTCCATATAGCTTGTATGCAGCTGAATATAAAAGCAAAAAACGGCTGTTCTCTTCCAGTGTCTTTTCATAAAACGGAACGGTGCATGAGTAATCGGCAGCCTGACGGAAAAAACCTCCTTCAATCGGGTCAAACAGGGAAGAGTAGTGCAGATGGTCCAAAATCTCTTCCATTTTTGAAAAATATTTGCTTCTTGTATTTCCCGCAAGGTATTCAATTACAGTGTATAGGCCGGATGGGTTGGGAGTGTATGGTTTGATCTTGTAGATGAACCCCTTGTTGAACATGGAATCGAACCAAGACTCTACGTACCTGTCCAGCAGGTTCCTGTCAATAGGGATCTCACTTTGTTTATTTGTGATAACCCCGGTGTTCAGAGCTGTTATTGTCAGAGTTTCGGAAAGTTCTTCCAGCTTGTCCCGTTTCTCCCGCTTTGCTGTAAGCAATGAATTTGCTATATTGACAAAGTTACGCGGGTTACATTCCGAAAAAGCAACAATAGGCCTCCTGTCAGGCATTATGAACATATTCATGGGACCATAGGAAAAGTCTTGATTCATAAACAAAAGATCTAAGGCAAGAAGGAATGACTCTGGCTTATCTTCTTTGTCTTCAATGATGCATAAGAAATTTTCGTTTAGAATTTTTTGGACATCAGGATCCGAAAAAAGAGCTACTGATGACTCTCTTATGTTGATATTGCTGACATAGCCAATGTGAAGAAAAATGAGTTTGTCCTCAACCTCGTTTTTCTTCAAAAGCTCAGGTGTCAACGAAAAGTGCCAATTAATCCCCTTTTCGCAGAACATTTTAAGGTATGGAGAGCAACTCTTGAACATTTATTATTTATTTTTGCTAAACTAAAGCCTAACCACTATGAAAAAAAGAACAATCATTGACCTGTTTGAGGAATCTGTTGCCAGATATCCCGACAGTACTTTACTTTTGGAAAAGGTAGAAAGCAAGTTCATTCCTACTACCTACTCACAAGCAAAGCTAATCGCAGAACAAATTGGCGCAGGCCTTTGTTCAATCGGTTTTGGGAAGGGATGCCATGCATCTATCTTGTCAGAAGGTCGCAACCTCTGGATATTGGGGGAGCTGGGACTATTTTATGCAGGAGGTATCAACGTCCCGATTTCTATCAAGATTGAAGAGAGCAATGATCTTTTATTCCGGTTCAATCATGCAGAGGTAGATACAATAATGGTATCCGGCCGGCAGTTGCAAAAAGTTCGTGCAATCAGGAGTCAGCTTGAATATCTCAAAAGGATAATAGTGTTTGATCGTCTGGAACAATACGAAGAGGGTGAGATTTTCATTGATGATGTAATTGCTTCTGGAAAAATCTACTTGGAAGAGAATTATGTCCAATTTAAAAACATATCACAATCCATTGACAATAATGATTATGCAACAATTACCTATACCTCAGGTACAACTGCTGATCCAAAAGGAGTTATTTTGACCCATCGTAATTACACTGCAAACGTTGAGCAATCGTTGTCATGTATGTCCATACCTGCAGGTATGAGGATGCTTATTATACTCCCTTTGGACCATTGCTTTGCACATGTAGTTGGCTTTTACATAATGATTGCGACAGGGTCAATTGTTGCAACTGTGCAAGCTGGAAAAACCGGGTTGGATACATTGAAAAATATCCCAATAAATATTATGGAGGTGAAACCCCAGATATTGTTGTCTGTACCAGCACTTGCAAAGAGCTTCCGCAAGAACATAGAAAACAATGTGAAATCCAAAGGGAAATTAGCCGTACGGCTATTTGAACTATCACTGAAAGCAGCCTATGCCTACAACAAAGAAGGGTGGAACAAGGGGAGAGGTCTTTCTTTATTGCTGTACCCTGTAGTGAAACTTGCAGATAAGATCTTGTTTTCAAAAGTAAAAACTGCAATGGGAGGTGAACTTGAGTTTTTTGTAGGTGGTGGGGCATTGTTGGATATTGAAATGCAAAAATTCTACTACGCCTTAGGTATCCCCATGTTCCAGGGCTATGGACTGTCGGAGGCAACTCCAGTTATATCTACAAACACACCGGCCAGGCATAAATTGGGTTCCTCGGGTATTTTGGTCTCTCCTATGGAGCTCAAGATTCTTGACGAGGATGGAAAAGTGCTTCCCGTAGGTTCCCAGGGAGAGATAGTCATTAAAGGAGAAAATGTCATGGCTGGTTATTGGAAAAACCCCGATGCAACAGCCGAAACAATAAAGAATGGCTGGTTGCATACAGGAGATCTTGGCTATATGGACAAGGATGGATTTCTCTATGTTTTAGGGCGTTTCAAATCTCTATTGATTTCCAGTGACGGAGAGAAGTTTTCACCTGAAGGAATAGAAGAGACTATTACAGGTAATTCTGCTTTAATACAGCAAATTATGCTATACAACAATCAATCTCCGTATACTATTGCAATCATTGTTGCAGACAAATCAAAGGTACGTGGGAAAGAGTTGATAGATACTATCCAGAAAGAGTTATCGAGATACAAGTCGGGAGGTGAATATGCAGGAATGTTTCCTGAAAGATGGTTACCCTCTACTTTTATTATTGCAAACGAGCCATTTACCGAGCAAAACAAAATGATCAACTCAACTATGAAGATGGTTCGGTCAAAAGTTGAAATTGCCTACACGGATAGGATCAAGTATGCCTATACAGCCGAAGGCAAGAATATTTACAATAAATTTAACCTCGAACAGTAATGTTATTTAGAAAACTTGTTGGGGTGATTATAATATTAATTACCTCAATTGTTTCTTTAAATAGGATATTTTTACCTGTAGATAATCAAGAAGATAAAAACTTATTTTCGACGTCAAATGTAATTCAGGACATACAGGTGATATCCAAAGAGCCACACTCTGTGGAGCACCCACAAGAAAGATCCAGGGTCAGGGAGTACCTTTATGTAAGATTGGCAGAATGTGGCGCAGATCCTGTTGTTTTCTACTACGACTCTGTCGAGTCATACAAGAAAAAGCGTATAACCATAGGAAATGTCTACGGTGTTTTGGAACCCGCAGGCAAAAAAGCTAGTTCGTATGTTATGTTGATTGCACATTTGGATTCGAGGTTCACAAACCTTGTAAAAGGCAAAGAACAACTATCACTTGGTGCAGCAGATGACGGTTATGGGCTTGGGGTTATTTTGGAGCTGATAAGGATTTCGAGATTATACCAAAAGCAGTGGTCACAAGGAATCAAGATTCTATTTACAGACTCCGAAGAGTATGGCCTTGATGGAATAAAACATGCTTATTCATTTGATAAACATATTTTTGATAAGGTAGGGTTAATCATCAATTTCGAAGCAAGGGGTGTCAAAGGTCCTGCTGTGCTCTTTGAAACCTCTGTAAATAACAAAAAAGTCATTGAATTGTACAAACATTCCAAAAAACCAACAGCCTTTTCATTAACTTCCGCCGTTTACAGCATTTTGCCAAACTACACCGATTTTTCTGTTCTCAAAGAGGATTTTCCCGGAATGAATTTTTCTGTTGTGGACAACCTCAATTATTACCATACAGCAAAAGATAACATTGAAAATATCTCCGGACGGTCTATTCAGCACTATGGTGTCCAGACACAAGAAATTGTCAAAGAATACCTGGTCAACAAGAAGTACAGTAGTCCTGATTATCTGCTATCTGACAGTAATGTTGTATATTTTTCAATCCCATACTTGGGCATTATAGTTCTTTCCAACTTGCTGTATTTCTCGCTCAATATATTCATACTTGTGATTTTTTTAATTATAACACTGTTTTATGTGAAGCAATCCAGGATAAGGTTGGTCAATATTCTCAAAATAACAGGTGTGAACACACTCTACATAATCGTAACATCTATTGCTTTATATTTTGTATCTCGTTTTTTCTCACAAACAAATGGTCTTGAGTATAAACTCATCAGCCTTGCATATGTAGATGAGGAGTATCCGGTTCTTATACTCTCCTTGGGCACAAGCGTAGTTTTTTTCCGTTGGCTGTATGCAAAACATATGAATTCTAGCAAAGCGACCCTTCCTGAGTATATGGCTTCGGGGATATTGGTTTTGATGCTTCTTTCTGCAATCACCCTTTTCTTAGCTGGAGACAGTACCCTCTTTTTTGTTTCTCTCTTGTGCGGAGTATTATCCTACGTATCGTTGCTGTTTAAATATTCTAAATTCATATCCTTACTGGGATTGATTGTGACATTGTTGTACTTAATACCTTTACTATACCTTTTGTATGTAGCGCTTGCATTTGGTTCTCTTCCAATAATAAATGCTTTGGTGTTGTTTTTTGTTTGGACGCTGTTTCCAACCTTCTCGGCTTTTACCGGCACTTATGATTAATTATTTCTTAACTTTGTTTTTTAAAAGATCTGTAATGTCAGAAGATAAATTTAAAGAGATCAGGCCTTATAAAGGAGAAGAAGAGGCAGCAGCACTTGCAAGGATTGCTGCCCATCCCATTTTAAAGGACATTTCAAATTACCTCTTTCCGGGCAAAGATCCCAATGATTTGAAACATTTGATTTCATCACTGAAAAGTGTAGAAGAGTTCCAGGCAAAGGTTATGCTGTTTGCAATCAAGAAAATTGTATCCGATACTGCCAAAAACCTGACTTACTCTGGATTGGAGAAAATGCACGACGGCTCTGCCAGGCTCCTGGTATCCAACCACAGGGACATAATGCTTGACTCAGCAATAATACAGGTCATACTTCATATAAACAACATTCCCACATCGGAGATGGCTGTGGGCGATAACCTGGTAACAGATCCCTTTATGGAGGATGTGGCCAGGTCAAACAAAATGATTAAGGTAATTCGTACTGGAAATCCTCGGGAATTATACAAATATTCCAGTATTCTTTCGGAGTACATAAGGGAGAGTATTGGCACAGGGAGGTCATCTGTATGGATAGCCCAACGGAACGGAAGAACTAAAAATGGTGTTGACATCACCGAACAAGGGTTACTCAAGATGTTTGATATGAGTGGTTCCGGGAGTTTTAAAGAGGATTTCGGCAAACTTTCAATTACTCCGGTTTCTATTTCCTACGAATACGAGCCATGTGATTTCCTTAAAGCCCGTGAGTTGTTCATATCCAGGAGAACCAAGTACAAAAAATCTCCGGGGGAGGACCTGAACAGCATTTTGACCGGATTGATGCAGCATAAAGGAAACATACATATACATTTTTGTGAAGTGATAAATGAACAAGAACTTGCGGAGTGTGCGGTACAGGAGAAAAACGAAAAGTTCAAGATGCTCGCCGAGTTCATAGACAAGAGGATTTACAGCACATACAGGATTTGGAACACAAACATGATTGCATACGATATGCTAAACTCTTCCAACGTATTTAGTTCAATGTACACGGAGGAAGAGTATAAAGCATTTGATGAATATTGCGAACTTAAGATTTCCGGATTCGAAGGGGACAGGGCAGAGATCAAAGATATCTTCCTTTCAATTTATGCCAATCCTGTGACAAACTCGGGTGTTATCCCTGTTTCACAGTTACATCCAGTTGAGGGAAGGGGAAATTGAAACCTTTTGCAGGGAACGTAGTATAGATATCTTCGTTTATCTTAAAGTAAATGTCCCAAAAATCGGATGTCTTCACCCAACATCTTACAACTATCACTATGGAACTGTCAGCCATTTTGTCCAATCCGGCAAAAGGAACAGCAGGCTCGTTCAGAACCCGTTCATCGCTATTGAGCATGGACAGGATAAGTTCTTTAGCTGCGTGAACATCATCTCCGTAGGCAAGTGAAATAGACCATTCGACCCTCCTGACGCCTGTTCTGGAAAAATTATTTATAATACCGTTGGAGAGTGGTCCGTTAGGTACAATTATCAATTTATTGTCAGGAGTATTTAAAAAGGTACTGGTTATCCTTATTTCATTTACAGTTCCCATATATCCTTGGGCTTCAATGAAGTCTCCAACCTTAAACGGCTTGAAGAACAGAATCATGACACCTCCTGCAAAATTTTGGAGTGTGCCGCTCATAGCCATCCCTATAGCCACACCTCCAGCTGCCAATAATGCTGCAAATGAGGTAGTGTTTATGCCAAGAATTCCTATAATGGTGAGAATAAGCAATATTGTTAGGGTGATCGACACAAAGCTCATGATGAAACCCTTCAAAGAGGGATCGACATCTTTTTTCTCGAGCATTATCTTTGTTAGTTTCTTTACTTTCCGGATTAACCAGGCACCAACAGAATAGATTACCACAGCCAATAATATCTTTAAGGCTACCGGAATCAGCATTGAAAACAACGTTGATAAGAGTTGGTCCGGAGGAAAAGAGGTGATTGTTGAAAGTTGGTCTTTGATGTTCTCTGCGTTAAGCGTGTCTGCTTGTAGCTGTGTGAAATATAGAATCATGCAATTTGGTTTTTTATATAACAGAATTGTTGCTGAGTGAAACATAAATGTTTTATTACCTGTTATACTGTTGAATATATTTTTTTTTAATTAGTTAAAACAAAATTACACATTTTTTTGCAGTTATTAGAATTCTGCACATTTTACCAACTGTTTAGCTAGCAACTTAAGTTGCTTTAAGAAAAGAAAATTCTTATTTTTGCCAAATTGAATATTTTATATTAATCTACTAATATTTACAACAATGAACAAGTTGATCAATCTTAATCAGATCATTGGAAAGTTAAAGGACGGAATGACCATAATGGTAGGAGGCTTTTTAACCAACGGCGGGCCCAACCAAATCATGGATGCCATTGCAGAATCTGGTGTTGGCTCCCTTACGCTGATTTGCAATGATGCTGCTTTTGCAGATAAAGGTCTGGGGAAATTGATCAGCAGTGGTAAGGTTAAGAAGTTGATAACTTCATATATCGGTTCAAATACTTCTGCAGTCGATTTTATGAACGAAGGCAAATTAGAGGTGGAATTTTCCCCCCAGGGTACACTTGCCGAAAGGATCAGGGCTGCGGGTGCCGGACTTGGTGGGGTTTTGACACCAACAGGTTTGGGCACAGTAGTACAAAACGGAAAGCAAGTTCTAAATATTGACGGAAAAGATTTTATCCTGGAAAAACCTTTAAAGGCTGATATCGCTTTTATTGGAGCTTCAATCTCAGACAAAGCGGGGAACCTTTACTATAAAGGCACAACCCGTAATTTTAATCCTCTGATGGCAATGGCTGCACAGGTAGTAATTGCTGAGGTTGGTGAATTGGCCGAAACAGGAAGTATTGAGCCGGAAAATATTCACACTCCAGCA
Source organism: Bacteroidia bacterium (assembly GCA_009929175.1). Lineage (GTDB taxonomy): Bacteria > Bacteroidota > Bacteroidia > Bacteroidales > UBA932 > Bact-08. The sequence goes on from SABC01000011.1 coordinate 16,067, forward strand.
ATCTTGGTTGATTTTATATTCACTAAATAATTTTTTGATATGTCTCAAACAGCAATGATCAGAGTTCGGATGAGCTCACATGATGCCCATTATGGAGGAAACCTGGTTGACGGGGCTAGAATGCTCCAACTATTCGGGGATGTAGCAACTGAATTGCTTATCCGTTACGATGGCGACGAAGGGCTTTTCCGGGCATACGACAGCGTTGAATTCCTGGCACCGGTATATGCCGGCGACTTCATAGAAGCTACAGGAGAAATCGTATCGGCAGGAAATACCTCCAGGAAAATGGTATTCACAGCAAAAAAAGTAATTGTGCCAAGGGCTGATATATCTGCCTCTGCTGCCGAGCTTCTCGAAGATCCCATTATTGTATGCAGGGCGAGCGGTACTTGTGTGACACCAAAAGATTGTCAACGAATTAAAAAATAGAGTATGGAAAAATTGATTATTACAGCAGCTATATGCGGGGCTGAAGTCCTTAAGGAGCATAACCCGGCAGTACCTTATACAGTAGAAGAGTGTGTCAGGGAGGCAAAAGCAGCGTACGATGCAGGAGCAAGTATCATACACCTGCATGTCAGGTATGATGATGGCACCCCTACACAGGACAAAAATCGCTTCAAGGCAGTAATGGATGCCATTTACAAGGTTTGTCCGGACGTAATAATCCAACCCTCTACAGGAGGTGCAGTAGGAATGACTGACGACGAAAGGTTGCAACCTACCGAACTCAACCCTGAGATGGCCACTTTGGATTGCGGCACTCTTAATTTTGGAGGGGACGAAGTATTCATGAACACTGAGAATACAATCAAATATTTTGCAGAACGCATGAACGAGAGAGGTATAAAGCCAGAATTGGAAGTTTTTGACAAGAGCATGATTGATATGGCACTGAGGCTCCATAAAAAAGGGTTTATCAAAACTCCTATGCATTTTGACTTTGTTATGGGGGTAAACGGAGGAATCTCCGGTGAGTTGAGGGATTTTGTGTTCCTTAGGGGTAGTATCCCTGCTGATGCAACCTATACAGTTGCAGGAATCGGAAGGTATGAATTCCCATTGGCAGCCGCTGCAATCATAGACGGTGGCCATGTAAGGGTCGGATTTGAGGATAATGTATTTGTTTCCAAAGGAGTCCTTGCCAAATCCAACGGAGAACTTGTAGAAAAGGTAGTAAGGATTGCACGTGAATTCGGCAGGGAAATTGCAACTCCGGCCGAAGCCAGGCAGATTCTGGGCCTCAAGGCAAAAGTATAATAACCACTACTTAAACAATTAACTAATTTTACAACAATGAAAAAAGGAAACAAATACGGCCTTCACCGTGTGATCGAGCCACAGGGAGTTCTACCTCAACCGGCAAACAAGATTGACAATAACATGGATGAAATCTATGACAACGAGATCCTTATTGATGTACAGACTTTGAATATAGATTCTGCCAGTTTTACCCAGATTGAGGAACAAGCAGGCGGGGACAAAGAGAAGATAGCACAAATCATGTTTGATATTGTGGCAAAGCAGGGAAAACACCGTAATCCTGTAACAGGTTCAGGTGGAATGCTTTTGGGTACTGTGGAAAAAATTGGAGATGCTCTTTTAGGCAAAACCGACCTCAAGGTTGGTGACAAAATTGCAACCCTTGTATCTCTATCCCTCACACCTCTGAGGATTGACAAGATAAAGGATATCCGGCCTGATATTGACCAAGTAGATATTGATGGCAAAGCAATTCTTTTCGAAAGTGGTATTTATGCGAAGATCCCTTCGGATATGCCCGAAACGCTAGCTTTATCGGCTCTTGACGTTGCTGGTGCTCCTGCCCAGACAGCAAAACTTGTAAAACCCGGCGATACTGTCCTTATAATCGGAGCAGGAGGTAAGTCTGGCATGCTTTGCTGTTATGAAGCAAAAAAACGCGCCGGGGTCACAGGCAAGGTAATTGGACTTTGCCACAGCGAAAGAAGTACAAAAAGGTTAATTGACCTGGACCTTTGTGACCATGTTTTCGCAGCAGATGCAACACAGCCTGTTCCTATCCTTGACAAGATTGAAGAGTTGACAAACGGAGAGATGTGCGATGTAATCATTAACAATGTCAATATCACAGACACTGAGATGACCAGCATCCTCACTGCAAAAGATAACGGAATTGTATATTTCTTCTCAATGGCAACCAGTTTTACCAAAGCTGCACTTGGAGCAGAGGGAGTCGGTAAGGATGTGAATATGATTGTCGGAAACGGCTACACTAAAGGACATGCCGAGATCACACTCCAGATTTTGAGGGAGTCCGAAAAACTAAGGAAGGTATTTACTGAACTATATGCATAATAAAGAACAGAAAAAAGGATGCCGGTATGGTACCCACAGGGTTATTTTACCTATGGGTACTCTTCCTCAACCTGCCATAAAGCTTGACAACTCCACAGAAATCTATGATAATGAAGTGCTTATCGACGTAAGTACACTTAACATAGACTCTGCCTCATACACTCAAATCAAGCAAGCTTGCGGAGGGGATGCTGCCCGTATGGAACAGATGATCCTTTCCATAGTACAGGAGAGGGGTAAGATGCAAAATCCGGTCACCGGTTCGGGAGGAATGTTGATAGGCACAGTCAAGGCAATAGGGGAAAACTTCCCTAAAAACCGGCTCAAGGTTGGAGACAAAATAGCAACCCTGGTTTCCCTCTCTTTAACTCCGCTTAATATAAAATCCATAAAAAAACTATCCCCTTCATCCGACCAAGTAGATATTGACGGAGAGGCTATTCTTTTTGAGAGTGGCCTCTTTGCCGTTTTACCGGACGACATACCGGAAAAACTTGCACTTGCTGCACTGGATGTGGCAGGAGCACCGGCCCAGGTTGACAGGCTTGTTACAGAAGGTGATATTGTTTGTATTATAGGTGGCGGGGGAAAATCAGGAATCTTATGTTGTTACCAAGCTATGCAAAATGCAGGAGCATCCGGTAAAGTTATAGTCGTAGAATATTCCCGTGAGAACGCAAAAAGGATTGCCGACCTCAACCTTGCAACAGACATTATTGTGGCAGACGCAACAAATGTCATGGATGTTTACACCAAAGTAATGGAAATCACCGGTGGCAGAGGTTGCGATGTTACGGTAAACAATGTGAATGTCCCTTCCACCGAAATGACATCAATATTGATTACCAAGGGACAGGGATACGTGTACTTCTTCTCCATGGCAACCAGCTTCACAAAAGCTGCATTGGGTGCCGAGGGAGTAGGAAAAGATATCAACCTAATCGTGGGAAATGGATTTGCCAAGGGACATGCCAATTTGACTCTCAATATTATAAGGGAATCAAAGGAAATTCGAGAATTATTTGAAAAATTATATGTATAAATCATGATAACCAGCAGAAGAAATATTTTGTTTCCGGATGTCACTGATGAGCAGTGGAATGACTGGAAATGGCAGGTTAAAAACAGGATAGAAACCCTGGAACAACTAAAGTCGCTCATCCACCTTACGGAGGAGGAGGAGCAAGGAGTGAAAGAATCCCTGAAAACCCTCAGGATGGCTATCACACCTTATTATATTAGCCTGATTGATCCGGAGGACCCACACTGTCCGGTGCGCAAACAAGCAATACCGACAGGTTCGGAGACCGTTATCTCTGCAGCAGACCTTCTTGATCCTTTGCACGAAGACGAAGATTCTCCTGTTCCTGGATTAACCCACAGATATCCTGACAGGGTCCTGCTTTTGATAACAGACATGTGTTCAATGTACTGCAGGCATTGTACCCGCAGGCGATTTGCCGGCCAAAAAGACGGGGAGAGCTCGGTTGACAACATACAAAAGGCTATAGATTACATAGCAAGGACTCCCCAGGTAAGGGATGTCTTGCTCTCCGGTGGAGATGCACTGATGGTATCTGATGCAAAACTGGAGTCAATAATTAAACGTTTGAGGGATATACCTCATGTTGAGATTATCCGGATAGGGTCAAGGGTGCCGGTTGTATGTCCTCAAAGGATTACCGACAAACTGGTGGAAATGTTGAAGCAGTACCATCCAATATGGCTCAACACACACTTTAACCATCCCAACGAAATTACCCCGGAATCTAAAGCAGCATGTGAGAAGATGGCCAATGCGGGTATTCCTTTGGGCAACCAATCGGTACTGCTCAAAGGTGTAAATGACTGTGTAAACATTATGAAACGATTGGTTCACGGATTAGTAAAGATCAGGGTAAGGCCATACTACATTTACCAGTGTGACCTTTCGAGAGGATTGGAACACTTCCGTACTCCTGTTTCGAAGGGTATAGAGATTATCGAGGGTTTGAGAGGCCATACATCTGGTTATGCTGTACCTACATTTGTTGTGGATGCTCCGGGTGGAGGTGGTAAAACTCCGGTAATGCCTACCTATGTAATTTCACAAGCACCTGGCAAGGTCGTTCTGAGAAATTTCGAAGGAGTGATCACCACTTATACCGAACCTACTGATTACAAAAACGAGTGTGAGTGTTCAGATTGCAGGGAGAACAAGGCAGTTGAGGGAGTCTCCTCGCTTTTACGTGGACAAAACTTGGCAATAGAACCAGCTGTGCTATCCAGGAAACTAAGATCGCACCACAATTAAATAAAAATGCCGTTCATCAAAGAGATACTTGACTACGGTTCGTTGTCAATAGTGGGTCTCGAGAAGAATACGGGCAAAACCGAGTGTTTGAATTACATATTGGGCAGACTCCCGCTGGATAAGATAAAGGTGGGGGTCAGTTCAATAGGAATTGACGGAGAGAAAACCGACCAGGTTACACGGAGTTCCAAACCCGAAATTTTTCTCAGGGAGGGTATTTTTTTTACTACAAGTGAGAAGCATTATCGTCAAAGAAAAATTTTATCGGAATTGGTCTCGGTATCGGATGAGCATACATCGCTAGGCAGGCTGGTTACTGCAAGGGCAATTACAGCAGGCAAGGTAATGTTATCCGGACCTCCTGCAACAGCATCCTTGAGGAGGTGGATAAACGAGTCTAAAAAGGACTTTGGAATAGATCTTTGTATTATTGATGGAGCCCTCTCCAGACTCTCTCCAGCTTCGCCTGCAGTTTCGGAGTCGATGGTTTTGGCGACAGGTGCTGCTTTGAGCCTTACCCAAGGGGATCTTGTAAACAAAACGCTGTTTGTTGTCAAGTTATTAGACCTAGGTGTATGCAAAACTCCGCTGCCATTTGAGCTATCAGGGAAAGAGGGAGGTGTTTGGCTGTACGACAGTGGAGAAAAATTGATATCCCCACTTTTTGAATCGGCCTTCACGCTCAAGGAGAAAAGTGAAACTGAGATCGCAGATGGTGATATCCTGTTTGTTGCAGGGGCGCTTACGGACAGGCTTTTAAACAGGATAAATGCGGACAAGCATTTATTCGGTATGGAGGTGGTAGTAAGGGATTTTACAAAAATATTTGCATCCCCTCTTACCTTTTGGGGTTTTGTGAAAAAGGGTGGCAGAGTTACAGTCATGGCAAAAAGCAAATTAATTGCAATTTGTGTCAATCCTGTATCTCCAAGGGGATACAAGATGGACTCTGATTCACTTTGCAATGAGATAGCTCAAAAAAGTGGTTTGCCTGTGTATGATATTTTTAAAATTGATAATGAGCAATGGCGTTGAAATTCAAAAAAATATTAGATATCAAATGTGGTTTGAGGTATTTGTACTCAGACTTGCGTCTTGCATCAACTTTGTCCAGAAGCATTATAATTGATTCCAAATTAGAGAGTTCAAAAGATAAAATCGAACAGATGTACAAAGAGTTGGCAGAATTTACAGAACTGCTCTCACCATCTGGAAAATTAAACGCGCTGACAAACAAGCTTTCAATTCTGCTTTCACATTTGAGGGATATCAGAAATTCCTTGAAAAGGATTTCTGAGGGAGCAATTGCAGACGATATCGAATTATTCGAAATCAAATCCCTTTCAATGCTTAACGAGAAGGTAAAAGAGCTTTTATCTCCTTTATCCATTCAATCAGTTACTCTGCCAGATTTATCGGGGCTTTGCAATCTCCTTGACCCCGAAGGTGCGGGTATAAATTCTTTCTATATATATGATAGTTACAGCGATGAGTTGAAAGGTCTGAGAAACCAGCTTAAAATGGGATCAGATTACGAAAATGAACTCCATTATCGTTCCAACATTATTGAAAATCAAATAAGGGAACATCTTTCCAAAGAAATAAAAATGAAATTTGGCCAATTGGAGGAGTCACTCTCTAATCTGGCAAAAATTGACATACTTGTAGCAAAAGCCGAACAGGCACTCAGATTGGGGCTCTCAATCCCGGTTGTATCAAAGGAAAAGATTAGTTACAAAGCTTTGTTCAACCCCGAAGTGGAGGAGTTGCTTACCAAAGAGGGCAAGTCGTACCAAAAGACAGATATAGAGTTCACTTCACACAAACCGCTACTTATTACCGGGTCCAATATGGGAGGCAAAAGCCTTACCTTGAAAACTCTTGCTTTATGTCAATTCCTGTTTCAATCAGGATTCGCCATACCAGCCCAAGAGTGTGAAATAGCTCCTGTAAAAGAGATCATGTTATCTACCGGCGACGAAGAGGACTACAGGAAAGGTCTTTCGTCATTTTCTGCCGAAATCAAACGGATTGATTCAATAATCAAAAGGGTGAGGGATGGCGAAAAATTACTTGTGCTTATTGACGAACCGGCAAGGACCACAAACCCCTATGAGGGTGCTGCACTTGCATCCTCCTTACTTGAAATTCTCTTTTTATCTAAAGGCTTCTCAGTTATGACATCTCACTACACAATTTCCGACAATAAATGCGACAGACTAAGGGTCAAGGGATTTTACAACGGCAAAATGGATTACACATTAGTTATTGACTCTGGAACCAAAACACCTGCTGAGGCTTTGATTATTGCAGAGAGCCTTGATGCTGATAAAGAGTGGATAGAACTAGCACGTATGACAATGAATAAAAATACAAAACAGTAACAAATATGCAAAGTAAATTAGGATTGGATTTTAAAAGGGTTGAGTATGCCAGGTTTCTGGCCTCTTCGATAGCCTCCGAAGTACAGAAATTTGCCGATGGCTACTCAACAGTGGCTGTAGAACGTACATTGTGTCGTCTGATAGGTATTGATGGGGTGGACAGTAACGATGTTCCTCTACCGAATATTGTTGTGGATTCCCTCAAGAAGGAGGGAGTCTTGGGAGAAGGAGTTATGTTCTTTATTGGCAATGCCATTGTAAACACCAACTTGACACCACAGCAAATAGCAGAGGAGATATCTGCCGGCAAACTTGATATTTCTAAACTGCCTGTCAAACCAAAGCAGGATATTTCAAAAGCCCTGGAGCCATATGTGAAAACCAGCATTGAAAAGATCAGCTCCAGGAAAGCCCGAAGGGAGAGTTACCTTGGGAGTTTGGGGGAGGGTCCAAAGCCCTATTTATATGTAATTGTAGCAACCGGAAACATATACGAAGATGTGGTCCAGGCATTGGCTGCGGCCAGGCAAGGAGCCGATATTATTGCAGTTATCCGGACAACCGGACAATCTTTACTCGATTACGTTCCTTACGGGGCAACAACTGAAGGGTTCGGGGGAACATTTGCTACCCAGGAGAATTTCCGGATAATGAGGGAGGCTCTTGATAATGTAGGTGAAGAGCTTGGCCGCTATATAAGGCTCTGCAACTACTGCTCCGGGCTCTGTATGCCAGAGATCGCAGCCATGGGTGCCCTGGAAGGGTTGGATGTTATGTTGAATGATGCTTTGTACGGCATCCTTTTCCGCGACATCAACATGCAAAGGACCATGGTGGACCAGTTTTTTTCCAGGGTGATAAACGGTTTTGCAGGAGTTATAATCAACACTGGAGAAGACAACTACCTTACAACAGCAGATGCTTTTGAAGAGGCGCATACAGTCCTGGCATCTGACCTGATCAATGAGCAATTGGCTCTATTGGCAGGAATCCCTGAAGAACAGATGGGATTGGGCCATGCATTCGAAATGGATCCAGAAATGGAAAACGGATTTTTGTACGAACTGGCACAAGCTCAAATGACCCGTGAGATATTCCCCAAAGCACCTCTGAAATACATGCCACCTACAAAATTCATGACAGGTAACATTTTCAAAGGACACATCCAGGACGCCCTTTTCAACATTGCTGGCATAATCACAAAACAAGGAATACAATTGCTTGGAATGCCCACAGAGGCAATCCACACACCATTTATGTCTGACAGGTATCTGGCAATCGAAAACGCCCGCTATATTTTCTCCAACATGAAGGATCTGGGAGATGAAATTGAATTCAAAGAGGGGGGGGTTATTAAAAAAAGAGCCAGGACTGTTGTAGAAAACTCGATTGCAACGCTTGAAAGGATCAATCATGAAGGTCTCTTCTCTGCTCTGGAATTGGGGCTGTTTGGCGATGTGAAACGTCAACGTGACGGTGGTAAAGGCCTGGAAGGAGTTACTCCAAAAGGAGACAACTATATTAACCCATTTATAACTTTAATGAAAGGAGGAAAATAGAATGAGCGGAGGATTATATTCAATGCAGTCGAAAGACTTTGACAAAACCCTTGACCTTACCAATGTAACTCCGTACGGGGACACAATGAATGATGGAAAGGTCCAGCTAAGCTTTACCCTGCCTGTCCCCGCCGGAGCCGAGGCAACTGAGGCTGCAAAACAATTAATTAAAAAAATGGGCTTCGACAACCCCCAGGTTGTCTTTTTCAGGGAACTTACTCCTGGATTCACCTTTTTCAACTGCTATGGCAATTGTACTCATAACGTGGATTATACCTCAATATATGTTCCTAAAGTAGAGAGCGATATAATGGATATGCAAGAAACTGATTCCTACATCAAGGATAATATCGGAAGGCCCTTGGTAATAATTGGAGCCAGCACTGGTACAGATGCCCACACTGTGGGGATTGATGCCATTATGAACATGAAAGGATACGCCGGTCATTACGGTTTGGAAAGGTATGAGATGTTCGAAGCCTACAACCTTGGATCACAGGTTTTAAACGAAGATTTTATAGCCAAAGCAATTGAATTGAAGGCCGACGCCCTGTTGGTCTCTCAAACTGTGACCCAAAAAGATGTCCATATAAAAAACCTGGTGGAACTGGTGGAACTATTGGAAGCCGAAGGTCTGAGGGATAAGGTGATCCTGGTCTGCGGAGGCCCTCGACTGAATCATGAATTAGCGAAGGAGCTTGGGTATGATGCCGGATTTGGCATGAACAGCTATGCCGATGATGTTGGATCATACATTGCACAAGAATTTGTGCGAAGGAACAAACAGTAATTTTTTTAATTGTAAAATAATATGGATAAAAATCAGATCAGAGAGGTAATTGCCAAACGTGCAGCCCTCGAGCTAAAAGATGGAGATGTGGTTAACCTTGGTATTGGTTTACCTACATTGGTTCCCAATTATTTACCCGAAGGTGTCAAAGTAACACTCCAATCAGAGAACGGTTTGTTGGGCATGGGACCCGAACCAGCAATAGGAGAGGAAGATAGCAACTTCACCAACGCAGGTGGTGGCTTTATAACTTATTTCCCTGGTGCCTCCTGTTTTGACTCCTCCATCTCCTTCTCCGTTATTCGTGGAGGACACGTGGACGTAACCATACTCGGAGCCTTGGAGACAGACGAGAAAGGAAACCTTGCCAACTGGATGATACCAGGTAAGAAAACCCCTGGGATGGGTGGAGCGATGGATCTGATTGTAGGGGCAAAAAGGGTTATTCTGGCTATGGAACACACAGCAAAAGGAGCACATAAAATACTGAAAGAGTGCAAACTGCCTTTAACAGCAGCAGGACAGGTAGATATGATTATAACCGAAATGGGTGTAATGGAAGTTACTCCTCAAGGGCTATTTTTGACAGAGCTTCATCCGGAATTCAGCTTGGAAGATATACAAGCTGCCACCGGAGCAAAACTAATTGTTTCTCAAAATATTATTAAAATGAAAAGCTGATTATGGAAAAGATTTTTATTGTAGCAGCAAAGAGGACAGCAATAGGTAAATTCCTTGGATCGTTGTCTGGTTTTAATCCCGGAGAACTGGGGGCACTTGTAATAAAGGATCTGCTTAATGAGACCAAAATTGATCCCGAGAAAATCGATTCAGTTATTGTCGGAAATATTCTTTCGGCCGGTCAAACCCAAGGTGTAGCACGACAATGTTCCATAAAAGCAGGGATTCCGGCTGAGGTTCCGGCATATTCTATCAATATGGTCTGCGGTTCCGGTATGAAGGCTGTCATGAACGGATGCTCCGATATAGCCAGTGGTGCAGCTGAGGTTGTGATAGCAGGGGGGACTGAATGTATGTCTGGTGCTGGTTTTGTAATGCCAGGTTCGGTTCGCAACGGAATTAAAATGGGAAACATCCAGGCTGTCGACCACATGGTATGTGATGGATTGACCGATGCTTTCAATAACTACCATATGGGTATCACTGCCGAAAACATTGCACAAAAATATTCAATAACTCGTGAAGAGCAGGATCAGTTTGCATATTCTTCGCAACAAAAAGCAATAAAGGCTATTGACGCCGGAAATTTTGACAAGGAAATTGTTCCTGTTGAAATCGTGACAAAAAAAGAGACAATTGTTTTTTGTAAGGATGAGTATCCTAACAGAGGAACATCTCCCGAAAAGCTCTCGCAATTGAGACCAGCTTTCAAAAAGGATGGAACGGTTACTGCTGGTAATGCCTCGGGTGTAAACGACGGCGCCTCTTTTGTTATGATAGCTTCTGAATCAGCTTGTAAAAAACACGGCCTTGTTCCGATGGCTCAGATAATTTCGTATGGAGAGGGCGGAGTAGCCCCCGAAATTATGGGTATGGGTCCTGTTCCTGCAATACGAAAAGCGTTAGCCAATGCTGGATTGAAATTGGATCAGATGGAACTTATTGAACTTAACGAAGCATTTGCTGCCCAGTCACTCGGTGTTATGAAGGAGCTTATGTCTGAACATGGTGTAACAAAAGAATTCTTTGACCAAAAATGCAACATCAACGGTGGTGCAATAGCTTTAGGGCATCCAATCGGCTCTTCCGGGAACAGGATTTTGGTTACTTTGCTCCATTCAATGAAAGCAAACAATAAACAATATGGTCTCGCTTCTCTCTGTATTGGAGGTGGAATGGGTACCGCAATCATAATTAAATCGGTATAAATATAAATCAGGAAAATGAACTTTGAACTTAATAAAAGGCAACATCTCTTTAGACAAATGATAAGAGAATTTGCCGATAAGGAGGTAAAGCCCATAGCAGCCGAAGTCGATGAAACCGAATCTTTTCCGTTGGAGAACGTAGTTAAGATGGGAAAGCTTGGAATAATGGGTATTCCCATACCTGCAAAGTATGGCGGGGCCGGAGGTGACAACATTATGTATTCAATTGCTGTAGAAGAGCTCTCCAGGGTTTGTGGTACTACAGGAGTCATTGTCTCTGCACACACATCCCTGTGTGTTGCCCCAATTTATGAATTTGGAAACGAAGAGCAAAAGAACAAATACCTGCCCAAACTCTGCAGTGGGGAGTGGATTGGTGCTTTTGGCCTCACCGAACCAAATGCAGGTACGGATGCCTCTGCACAACAGACAACAGCCGTGGAAACTGAGGAGGGTTATCTGTTGAACGGCAATAAGATATTTATTACTAATGCAGGATATGCCCATGTTTACATTGTTTTTGCAATGACCGACAAGTCCGTAGGTGTAAAAGGTATATCGACATTCATTGTGGAAAAGGATACTCCTGGATTTTCAATCGGAAAGAAAGAGCTTAAACTCGGAATCCGTGGGTCTGCCACTTGCGAGTTGATTTTCGAAAACTGTATAATTCCAAAGGAAAACCTTCTGGGAAAAATTGGAGGAGGATTCAGCATTGCAATGAAAACCCTGGATGGGGGAAGGATCGGGATTGCTGCACAAGCACTTGGAATTGCCCAAGGTGCCCTTGACGAAACCGTTAAATACACCAAGGAGAGAAAACAGTTTGGTCGCACCATTTCTCAATTCCAAAACACACAGTTCCAGATGGCCGATCTTTATACAAAAACCGAAGCATCCAGGCTCCTGGTACGTTCTGCAGCATACAAAAAGGATTCCGGGGAGCAATATGCATGTGATGCCGCCATGGCTAAGCTATTTGCGTCCGAAACTGCAATGGAAGTTACAACAAAGGCAGTGCAATTTCACGGAGGTTATGGCTATACAAGAGAATATCCGGTAGAAAGGATGATGAGGGATGCCAAAATCACCGAAATTTACGAAGGTACATCGGAGGTGCAGAGGATGGTAATCGCTGCAAGAATGTTTAAATAATCATAATCACCAGATTACAATAGTAATGAAAATAGTAGTTTGTATAAAACAGGTACCTGACACAACCGAAATCAAGATCAATCCTGCAACAGGAACTTTGATTAGGGACGGAGTACCTAGTATAATAAATCCAGATGACAAAAGTGGACTGGAAGCTGCCCTGATATTGAAGGATATGTACAATGCACATATTACCGTAATAACAATGGGACCCCCACAAGCAGATGCTGTTTTGAGGGAGGCTTTGGCAATGGGTGCTGATGAGGCCGTTTTACTGACCGACAGAAAATTTGCTGGTGCCGATACATTGGCGACATCCAATGCTTTGGCCTCTGCTTTGAGAAAAATGGAGTGGGACCTGATAATCACCGGACGCCAGGCGATTGATGGAGATACTGCTCAGGTTGGTCCGCAGATTGCCGAACATTTGGACATTCCACAGATTTCGTATGTTCAAGAGATTTCATTGGAAGGGAACTCTTTGTTTCGAGTTAAAAAACAGACCGAGGAGGGATACCAGATTCTAGAAGCAGATGCTCCGCTTTTGGTGACTGTCATCTCTGCAGCAAACAAACCCCGCTACATGTCGGTAAGGGGCATTGTTGAGGCAACTGAAAAAGAGGTGAAAGTCTTGGGTGTTGCAGATATTGAAGCCGATGAACAAAAAATGGGACTCAAAGGATCTCCGACCAAAGTTCACAAAGCCTTTTCCAAGGGTGTCAAAAGTGCCGGGGAACAGTTTGAGGTTGAGCCAGAAGAGGCTGTTGGTATAATTATTTCCAAATTAAAGGAGAAGTTTATAATTTAAAATGAATCGCAATGGATTTAACTTCATATAAAGATGTTTATGTTTTTGTAGAGCAGAGGGAAGGGATGATTCAAGGGGTAGCCCTTGAGCTTATCGGCAAAGCCCGTGATTTGGCTGACTCCCTGAACGAAAAAGTTGTAGCTGTTTTTACCGGCCATAACATACGGAATCAGGCACAGGAGCTGATCAGTTACGGAGCTGACACAGTGATTTGTGCAGACCAGCCAGAACTAGGAAACTATCTTACAGAGCAGTATACACAAGCTGTTTACCAGATCATTGAATCTTATAAGCCATCTATTGTACTGTTTGGGGCAACTACCATAGGAAGGGATCTGGCCCCAAGATTATCGGCCAGGCTCAATACCGGACTAACTGCAGATTGTACAAAACTGGAAATCTCCGAGGACAGGTCGCTTATGATGACCCGTCCGGCATTTGGAGGTAACCTGATGGCAACAATTGTCTGCAAGGAGCACCGTCCCCAAATGTCAACAGTCAGGCCTGGTGTAATGAAAAAATCTACAAAAGATTTGACACGTAAAGGAACGGTGATTGATTTTACCCCTGTATTTGATAAGGCTAAGTTTAAGGTTAGGCTTATTGAGTCTGTTAAAGAGGAAAAAGGGAAAATTGATATAACAGAAGCAAAGATACTGGTCTCTGGGGGCAGGGGAGCAGGATCTGCCGGTTTCAAGAAACTAAAGGATCTTGCCAAAGTTCTTAATGCAGAGGTGTCGGCATCCCGGGCTGCAGTTGATGCAGGAATTGTAGGGCATGACAGACAGGTGGGGCAAACGGGCAAGACAGTAAGGCCAAACCTTTACTTTGCATTGGGTATCTCTGGTGCAATCCAGCACCTTGCAGGGATGGAAGAATCGGACTTTATCGTAGCAATAAACAAAGACAAATATGCTCCAATTTTCCAGGTTTCGGACCTTGGTATTGTTGGAGATGTTACCAAGATTGTACCACTCCTGACCGATCGTTTGTCAAAGGAAAAGTCGAACCGGTAATTCCTGTATGAAATGGCAGTGAATAAACACAAGATACTCTTTGTTTGCCTTGGCAATATATGCCGCTCTCCTGCAGCCGAAGCTCTTTTTAAGCACAAACTGGAGGAGAGGGGTTTGTCGGGCAAATATTTCATTGATTCGGCCGGCCTAAACGGATATCACAACGGAGAGAAGGCTGATTCCAGGATGAGGGCCCACGCTGCCAAAAGAGGGTACAGGATAACATCGATATCCCGCAAAATCAAAAGAGAAGATTTTGAACAATTTGATTATATCATTGGCATGGATGACCGCAATATAAGTATGTTGAATGCGCTGGCAAAAAGCAAACAGGAACTCGGCAAGATTTCCAAGATTACTGACTTTGCCAGAGGTGCAACATCAGATTACGTTCCTGATCCTTATTACGGTGGCTGCGATGGATTTGAAAATGTCCTGGACATACTTGAAATCAGCACTGAATCCCTTTTAAATTTTATTGAATCATGAAAAAAATCCTTTTTACCTTACTCCTGTTGCAGATAATCGCTTCAGGTGTTGTTTTTTCCGGAGAAATTCCAAAAAGGGAATTCAGGGGAGCTTGGTTTCCTACCGTGACAAATACTACCTGGCATAGTATGACTACAGGGGAGATCAAAGAGGATATAGTTTTTTATCTGGATCTTTTCAAGAAGTTGAACATGAATGCTGTGATCTTCCAAGTAAGACCTCAGGCCGATGCATTGTTTGTATCTGAGTTGGAACCATGGAGCAGATTCTTGACAGGCACACAAGGAGTTGCTCCTGATCCCTTGTTTGACCCGGCGGAGTTTATCATAGAAGAGTGCCACAAAAGGGGTATGGAGTTACATGCATGGTTTAATCCATACAGGGTAAGCTCTTCCAGCAATGAGGTGCTTGCAAAGAATCATCTTTACTTTGAAAAACCACATCTTTTTGTCCACTACGGAAACCAGATTTACTTTGACCCGGGACAACCCGAATCAAGGGAGCACACAATCAGCGTCATAAAGGATTTTGTTTCCCGATATGATGTTGATGCCATACATTTTGATGATTATTTTTATCCATATCGTGTACCATACAGGGACTTTCCTGATGATTCTTCTTTTGAGAAATACAGGGAACAAGATGGATACGGAATGTTTGAAAAAGACGAATGGCGCAGAAACAATGTAAACGTTCTTGTCAAAGAGTTAAACAAGACAATCAAATCCATAAAACCCTGGGTTAAATTCGGGATAAGTCCTTTTGGTGTATGGAGGAACGATTATGTAGATTCAAAAGGATCCCAATCTGCGTCTTTGCAAACTAATTACGACGATCTTTTCGCTGATGTGTTAAAATGGACAGAGCAGAAATGGATTGACTACAATGCTCCTCAATTGTATTGGGAGATCGGGCACCGAAGGGTTGACTATAAAAAAATGACTGATTGGTGGATCAAAAACCGAAACGGAGTAAACCTCTACATTGGCCAAAGTATATGGAACCAATTGTCTATCAAGAATTATAACGGAGATGTTGTAAATCAACTTCACAGAAAAATGACCATAATAAGGGAAAATGATTCGATAGACGGTAATATTTGGTGGAGCGGACTCGGCCTGGCATCAAACAAAGAACTTGCTGACAGTCTATACTACTCATATCAAAAATATCCGGCACTGGTTCCTCTTTACCCAGCCATAGATTCCTTAGTTCCACAACCTGTAGATGAGGTTAAGTTTAAAAGAGGGAAGCTCACCTGGAAAGGTCAATTCTCCGGAGACAAGATGAACGATCCTTTCTTTTACGTGGTATACCGTTTCCCAAAAGGAACACCAGTCAATATAGAAAATAGTTCTGCAATCTTCTTAATAACCAACCAAACCTCAGCAAAACTAAAACGCGACAGAGGAGAGACAATACTGGTCACTGCACTTGATCGGTGTCAAAACGAAAGTAAACCGGTCTATTTGAACTTATAATTAACTTAAAACAAAAGGTCTAGTTGTGGAATCTGCTTTTATGTGATTCATGACTTTGGCTTTTTGCAACCAGTTCGCCAGCCTTTGCAATTGCCATCTGGATGTGGGGAAATATAAATTCCCGGCCAATTTCGTGCACAAAACCAGATTGAAGTAATGTCTGGTAGACATTGTCATTTACCCCAGACAAAATCACCTCAATTTTCTCTTTTCTTGATCTTTTCCATAAAGCTCTTAGGTTATTCAGCCCTGTAGAATCAATAAAAGGTACTTTTCTCATACGGATAACCCTCACTTTTATAGTTTTGTGGTTTGTCATATCTACCTCGTCCAGTTTGCTTGCAAGACCAAAAAAGAAAGGTCCGTCTATTTCATAGACCTCCACACCCTTAGGTATTGATATCATATCCACCTCAAATGGAAGCTCTTCCTGTTCGCTGCCTGCTATGGATTTCTCTTCTATCACCTTGATACTCGAAGTTTCGGAAACCCGTTTTACAAATAATATAACGGCCAGGACAACACCAACTTCTATTGCAATAGTCAAGTCAATCACAACTGTCAGGAAAAAAGTAATAAGAAGCACAGAGATATCTGCTTTATGCCCTTTAAGCAAATAAATGAAGGTCCTCCATTCACTCATGTTGTAAGCAACTATCATCAATATGGCTGCCAATGTAGAGAGAGGTATGTAAACAGCATATGGCATCAGGAACAGGAAAATCAGCAGAAGGACAACCCCGTGTATTATACCTGCCACCGGAGTCTTGCCTCCATTGTTGATGTTGGCCATGGTTCTTGCCAATGCTCCTGTAGCAGGAATTCCACCAAAAATTGGAGTAATTATGTTGGTTATTCCCTGGCCAATCAGCTCAGTATTGGAATCGTGTTTTTTGCCGGTCACACCATCAGCCACCATAGCTGCCAACAAGGATTCAATAGCACAAAGGATGGCTATTGTGATTGCTGGCTGGAAGAGTAATCTAATTGCCTCAAAATCAATCTTTGGAGCACTTGGTGTAGGCAATGGTATCCCCCCGGCCAATTCGGGAAATTTACTGCCTATTGTGGCAAACTCAATGCCATAAAACCGGGTGAGCAACAACGAAGCAAGTGTACCAAAGATAATTGCAAGCAGAGAGCCTGGAATCTTCTTGGTCACAACAGGCCAAAACACAATTATCATGAGTGAAAATAGACCTAGTAAAGATTCGTGCAATGATATTGTTGAAAAGGCCGAAAAATAAGCACCCCACCTAGGTATGAAGTCCGATGGCAAATTCTCTATTGTCAAACCAAAGAAATCCTTGATCTGGGTAGAAAAAATTACAAGGGCAATACCGCTGGTAAAACCTACTACAATGGGGTATGGTATGAACTTAATTATGTTACCCAATTTGAAAACCCCCATCAGCACAAGCATGACTCCGGCAAGAATGGTTGCAATCAACAATCCGGAGAATCCAAAATCACTTACAATCCCAAAAACAATAACAATGAATGCTCCGGTAGGACCTCCTATAAGATACCTCGAACCTCCCAAGAGAGAGGTGAGTACACCTGCCACGATTGCCGTAATCAAACCTTGTTGCGGAGTTACACCCGAAGCTATCCCAAATGCAATTGCAAGGGGAAGGGCTATTATCCCCACTATTACACCTGCTATCAGGTCCGAAAAAAATGTTTTTTTATTATAACTGCCGTTTAAAAGCAGTTCAAACAGCTTTGGTCTGAAAGCCGAAGTCAAATTGAACTTCATTGTTGCTGATTTTTTGTTTGAAGCGGCAAATTTAACAAATTTAAACTTCAAAAAGTGACTCTGCCTGTTTAATTATTATCGATGTCTCTGTTTCATTCCCGATAACCAGATCAGGTTTTTTGTAATATAGTTTATTGACAGACTTATACAACTTTTCTCCTCCACCTGTAATATTGAGCATGATTATGGATTTTGGATCAATAGAGTGTTTTTCCACGGATTTTAACATGCCGGCAAGTGCAACTCCTGATGCTGGGTGAATGTCAATTCCTTCGGTTTTTTCAAATAATTCACATGCAGACTTAAGTTCCTGGTTTGTAACAGCTTCAATATCGCCATCAGTGTCGGAAAGGGCATCAAAAAGGCCGCCGGGAACACCGTAAGGAGGCCTGCGGTTAGAGAGCACCTTGGCCTCTATCCTTAGAGCATTGTTCCTGGCACTCTCTTCGTTTTCGAAAATAATTTCCCTGCTCCCTTTTTTCCAGGAATCGTACATAGGAGTAAATGGTATATTCTGCGAAGGGAAGAGTCTCATTTTATTGCTTCCGTAATTACCATCCTCAATCAACCTGAGATTTGCCTCCCATGCTGCTATGGTTCCTGTGCCACTGCCTATTGCCTGGAAGTAGTAATCCGGGATCTTACCGATTGAAGTTGCTGCAGATAATACCGTCGTGCCCATCCCATCCCGGCGGGCAACATTTTTTGCTCCTCCCTCCTCAAAAAAAAGAGGGGATTGGCATATCCTGGAGGAGAGTTCAATTGCATCAAAATAATCGGTCCCGGAAGGTGTGCAGACCAACTTTACATTTTCATTGATCTGCATACCAAACCACATAGCATCAAGGTTATCAAAAGGAATGACCAAAAGCAGGGGAATGCCGTTTTCGGAACAAACTTTTGCAAAAGCCCTTGCAGTATTACCGGCAGATGCAACAACCATAACTCCACTATTCCTGTCATCGAGCCTGGCACAAACCGAGTATGCCTCTGTCTCCTTGAATGAACATGTTGTCATATCTGCTCCAATCTCAGGCCAGTACCCGCTAAAACTAACATAGAGGTTTTCCAGCCCCAACTGCGGACCCAACTTGCCGCTGCGATATGTTTTGGTAGAAGAGGATCCTTTTAAAGTTTTATTGACCGGCAACCAGTCTGAATAGCGATAAATACCAAGTGATTCCTCACCTACAGTTAGTTTGGTTTTATCATAAATGGCTCTTATCAAGGAGGGCTTGCTATATTGAGGATCACACAGAAGCCATCCTGAATCGTCAAATGTGTTGCCTGTTGCAAAGGTTCTAAGCTTGTAATTGGTCATTTGATAGTTGGATTATTATATTTGAATTTTTAAATTATTTCTTGTAACTCCAATAGTACCAGGCTCCCACAAAAAAAGCACCTCCGATGAGGTTTCCCAATGTTACCGGTACAAGATTTTTAATAAACATTCCGTAAATGGAGAGATTTGAAAGTTGGTCGGGAATCACGCCCAAATTTTCAATTGAAATAGATACATAGGATGGATTTGTAGATGCAAGCAAAGCGGCTGAAATATAGTACATGTTGGCCACACTATGTTCATAGCCCGAAGCAATAAATAGCCATATTGGAAAGAAAATCACCAAAGACTTACCGGCCAAATCATTAGCTCCATAAGACATCCATACGGCAAGGCAAACCAAAATATTACACAGTATACCGGAGAACATCAGGTTAGTAAAGGTCAAGCTGGTTTTGGCAACTCCTACCTTGATTGTGTACGCACCCAGCAACCCGGATGAATACTCCAATTGACCTGAGTAGAAAACAAGCAATGCAACGAAAAAACTGCCTGCCAGATTTCCTGCCCATACCATTGCCAGATTTTTAATGTAAACAGGGATGCTCACCTTGCGATTGAGAACTGCTACAGAAATGAGGTTGTTACCGGTAAATAGCTCGGCACCTGCAACCACTACAAGTATAAGCCCTGTTGGAAAAATAAGACCGGCCAAATATTTGGCAAGACCAATGTCAGGGATATTATGTGCAATTATATTGCTGCCTACCGAAGCCAGAGCTATAAACAGTCCGGCCATAAAAGAGAGGAACATTGTGCTTTTGATCGTAAAAGATGCTTTCCTTATACCTGTTTCTAGTGTGTACTCCAGGATTTCTGAGGGTGTAAGAAAGTTTTTCATTTTATATCATTTGTTCATTAACAATTTGGGAAATATCTGCAACTCTTTTATCATGCCAAACAGATAAAGTTTTAAGGCACAAAGGGCACGATGTAGCTACAACATCCGCTTTGCCCGCTTCTATTGAGAGGAGGGCGTTTTTTGCCACTTTACCACGTTCTTCGAACGAAAAGCGATCACTTGCAAGGGATCCTCCGCAGCAATGACTCATCGGCCCTGACTCCTTGTAAAAATTGAGATTAGCAGATTTTGCCAGCAGTTTGCGGGGTTCTTCGTACACTTTGCAACCTCTTCCTAAATCGCAAGGATCGTGATATGTAACAGAAAAATCCCCTTTCTTCAAACGAATGCGGTTTTCATCAGCAAGTTTTGCGATGTACTCAGAATGGTGCGTTATTTTTATACCCGAAAGAGCGTACTCCTCTTTGAAGATCCTGTAACAAATGGGGCAGGAGAGAAGAAGCACCTTTGCACCAGTCCCTTCGATTATTTCCCTGTTTCGTTCTATAAGTTTTTTTGCCTTTTCCCTGCCTCCCGAAATAATCAAGGGTCTCCCGCAACAGATTGAACCATCTTTGTCCAGGAATGTATAGTTAACGGAGGCTTTTTCTAGAATGTTTATAATTGATTTATAGATCCCTGGAGTAAGGTGAGTCATGCATCCAGCATAATAAATGAGTTCTGGTGCATCCAAGGGGGTGTTACTATATTTTGCGTTTGACAGGTAATCGTTATCATATTTCCCGTATGACATGGACTCTTCTTTTTTAAGCTCACGGAGTTTAATTGAGTCTATACCGACGGGGCATGCTTCCATGCATTTTCCACACATAAGACACTCCCTGGCATACTCTTCGGCAAAATTACTACGGTTTCTCAACGCCCTGACAAAATAGACAGAAGTGAACCTCTCCTTGTTGCTGGCAGAACACATTGGACAGGCATCTATACATAATCCGCACGATGAACATGAGTAAATTTCGGATTCTGCATAACCATCCCTGGATACTGTGGATTTGATTCCGGCATTTTTCAAAATTATGTAGAGTATCTCTGTTGGGATATGCATGTATCTGGAAAATGGAAGAGAGAAGAAAAAGGCAGACAAAGCCAGAGAGTAACTCCACCAAACAGCGTCTATCATGCTTGCGTACCCGGGAATTACACTTAAGAGATTGTAGAGGGATTTTGTAAGGAAGCTTCCACCACTAATACCTGCTGTGAAACTTTCTGCCATTAACCGGAGAGGAAAAATTAGCCAAAGTGAAAACAAGGCTATCCTGTCACCGATACTGTGACGAGTGGTCCTTTTCATTCCAAGTCTCCTGGAGCGAAACCTTTTGAAAATAGCCAAGGCAACTCCGCTGAGGGTCATAAGGAGGAAAAAGTCCATCAAAAAGAAGAAGAAGGCACCCCTCAAGGTTTCGTTAGTTTGCAATACGAAATATCTGAAGAACACAGGGTAGTATAAAACTCCGTTACGTTGTGGTGTATAGAGGAATACCTCTATGTGACCTATAAGGATCAGCATAAACCATCCAAATGCAATACTGGCATGCATGTAGCCCAAAAGGAAATTTTTCCTGAATATCTTCACATGCAGCAAAACATCCCTGATTACATTCCATAGAGTATTAAAAATATTGAAAGAGAAAATGTGCCTTAGAAGCCTCTTTTTTTCTTTATTATCAAGCGAAGCAATTATTCGGACCGTTCCGACAAACAGATAGAGTATGATGAACACCATACCCAATGTAAACGGGATCACAAACGGATCAAAACCAAATATTACCCTCTCTTTCAAACCTTTCCTAGTGTTAAGTTGTGAATATCCATCAAAATTCCCCTGGTATTTATCCCTCTGGGACAAACCAGTGAGCACTTTCCACAGAGGATACACGATTTAACCATAGATAATCCCTCATGTTCCATACCTCTTTCCAGCATAAGAATCGCCGGTCTAAACCCGCAAATTGTAAAAACACCGGCACTGCAGGTAGCTGTACAGGATCCACAGCCGATACATGTCAGGATCTCGGGTCGGGAGTTGGCTAAGGAGCGGAACAAGCTGTTTTCTGCTTTATCCAGATCAATTTTTTGCTCTTCCAGTATACCGAATCCAAAGTCAACCATCAGGATGTGTTTTTTTTAAAAAGATTTCCACATTATTGCAAGCAGCGTGACACTCTCCTATAAGGTCGGGAATTGTGCGTGGCCCGTTTACTGCTCCGGCAGCAAATATTCCTTCTAAAGTTGTTGTTCCGGGCTTGTCCATTATGTCATTTGGAAGGAGAAATCCATCTTTTCCCAATCCAATTCCTGTATCCAAAAATAAATTGTTGTTACTGCTGTCAGGAGCCATGCCACTCATCAAAACAAGAAGGTCTAAAGTAAGTTTGACAGGTCTGGACGATAAAGTATCCTCGGCCTTAATCACCAATTGTTTATCTCTGTTTTGGGAGACTTCGGAAATTCGTCCCCTTATAAACCTGATACCCCATTTTGATTGTGCTTCCAGGTACAAATCTTCGTAACCCCTGCCAAACATCCTAAGGTCCATGTAAAAACTATAGACCTGAGCTTTGGGGAACCTCTCTTTTATCCGTATAGCCTGTTTTACAGCAGTAATACAACATACTTTGGAGCATTGGATGTTCCCGGCTTTAGCATCACGGGATCCGACACAGTGCAGGAATCCGATTTTGGATGGAGAGTCAATTGCGATATCTCCAGCTCCTTTAAACCAAGATTCAAGGTCAGCATTTGTAATAACTCCCTCAAAAAGGCCATATCCATACTCTTCCTTTTTAGTAGCGTCAAAAAGTGAAAATCCAGAAGCCACAATCACAGAATCACTTGTTATTATCTTACCGGAAGATAAAACAGAATCGTACTTACCGTTGGAATTTTTCTTTATTGATAAAACTTCCTCTCCTTTCAGAATCTTGGAAGAATCCACGGATTCATAAATTGGACCAATAAGCAGACTACTCTCCCTGCCATCGGGAAACAACATACTCCAATTAGCAACATGCCCGCCTGCACAACTTTGCCTTTCGGAAACCAAGTAGTCGAACCCTTTAGAATGCAATATAGAAGCACACTTCAATCCAGCGATACCTCCTCCTACAATATGAACCTTAGTATTCATGACAATCAGCCTTTGTAGGAGTTCATGTTATCGGACATTTTATTCAGGACTTTTACAAAATTCACCAACTCTTCCCTCGGGATGTCCCTGATAATTGTGTTTGTAGTCTCAATTGCGATAGAAGTTATGTCATCTTTGAGAGCAGCGGCATTCTCTGTTAGGTGTATCTTGTTTTGCCTCCTGTCACGAGTATCGGCAATCCTTTTAACCAAACCTTTGCTTTCCAGAGCATCAATCAATTTGGTGACAGAATTCTTATCCTTGATAAGAATGTCAGCAATCTGTTGTTGAGAGAGAACTCCTTCATCCCATAATGTATCCATAACCAGGTACTGTTCGGGAGTAAGGTTAAAGCCATGCTTTTGAAAAACTGTGTTCAAAAAATGTTTGAACTGGCAGTGTACCAGATTTAAGAATACACCAACCTGCTTATTTAGTATCATTTCTTATTGTATAGGCTTTTACTATTGCAAATATAATCAAATTTTAGTTCATTTGCGGAGATGCAAATCCTTTAAGTAACCATTCTCCATATGTTGATATACACTTTGATTGTAATCTCCGTATTACTATTGTTGATTGTTTTGCGAATTGCTTTTATGCTTTCCTCCCTTTCTGCCAAATCGAATGAACTGGAAAGGATTTTATCTGATCGTATTATAACCTCCAGCAGGGAAGACAGGAAAGAACTTTCTGATTCCATTGCGCGTAATTTTGAGAAATTAGCAACCTTGTTCGAATCCTTTAGGGTAAGCAGTGAATTTTCCTTGGAGAGAATGTCTTTATTCCAGAAAGAGAGGCTAGACTTACTCGAAAAAAGGCAAAATGAAATGATCCAAAATACTGATAAACGCCTGGAGCAAGTTAGGCAAACTGTTGAGGAAAAACTGGAAAAGACATTGAGCGATCGTTTAGGAAAAAGCTTTGAAACAGTTGGTAAACAGCTAATCGAAGTCCAAAAAGGGCTAGGGGAGATGCAGGTTCTTGCTCAGGATGTTGGTGGGCTCAAAAGAGTCCTTAGCAACGTTAAGATGAGAGGGGGGATAGGTGAAATACAACTCTCCATGTTGTTGGAAAACATACTTGCTCCCGACCAGTACCAATCCAATGTGAAGACAAAGAAATCAGGAAGGGACTTTGTGGAATTTGCAATCAGGCTTCCCGGAAAAGAGTCAGGTAATGGCAATGAACACATTTGGCTTCCTGTAGATGCAAAATTCCCGAAAGAGTACTACGAATCACTTCAAAATGCTTACGATGCCGGAGATCCCGCTTTAATTGAACGTGAGCAGAAAGGATTAGAAACCGCTATAAAGTTGATGGCAAAGGATATATCCGAAAAATATATCGACCCTCCTAACACCACTGATTTTGCAATCATGTTCCTTCCTTTTGAAGGGATTTATGCAGAGGTAGTGAGGAAAGCATCCCTTCTCGAAGAGATACAGAACAGGTACAAGGTTCTCGTGACCGGTCCCGCAACTTTTGCTGCAATTCTCAACTCTTTGCAGATGGGTTTCCGCACCCTTGCCATTGAAAAAAGAAGCGGAGAGGTATGGAATACCTTATCTGCAGTAAAAAGGGAGTTCCAGACTTTCGGTGATCTTTTGACCAAAGCACAGAAAAACATCCAGGGCGGTCTTGACGATATTGATAAATTGGTAGGTACAAGAACCAGAGCCATACAGAGAAAACTTAAAGAGGTGGAAACCCTCGAAAACGAGGGCCACACACTTCTTATATCAGATGATATTGATGATGAATCAGGAGAATAAGTTACTGTTAAACAGAGATGTATTCGTCCCAACTTTTAATCTGGATATCTTCGATCTTCATTGAACAGAAAGCCAGGATAAATGCCGAAGCCAAACGGGTATTTGTGATAAGAGGAATGTTGTAATCAACAGCAGCCCTCCTGATTTTGTATCCATTCTCCAACTCTACCTGGGTAAGGTTTTTTGGTATATTGATTACCAGGTCGATTTTCTTGGCCTGCAGCATTTCGATTGCCTGAGGTTCAGCTCCTTTTTCACTGGGCCAATAGACCAATGTTACAGGAACATTATTTTCTATCAAATATTTGTATGATCCACCTGTTGCATAAAGGTTATATCCTTTTTCGGCTAAAAGCTTAGTAGCTGCAAGGAGGTCTGCTTTTTGACGTGCAGATCCCGATGAAATCAGGATGTTTTTCCCTGGAATCCTGTAACCAACCGAAAGCATGGACTTTAAAACAGCTTCGTTGGTGTCGTCCCCGATACATCCAACCTCACCTGTCGAAGCCATGTCTACGCCCAATACAGGATCTGCTTTTTGAAGTCTTGAGAATGAAAATTGGGATGCCTTGATTCCAACATAATCCAGGTCAAAGGCACTTTTTGCAGGGATTTCAAGACTCTCGCCGGTCATGGCTTTGGTTGCAAGTTCTATAAAGTTTATCTTAAGCACTTTG
This sequence comes from Bacteroidia bacterium, assembly GCA_009929175.1. Lineage (GTDB taxonomy): Bacteria > Bacteroidota > Bacteroidia > Bacteroidales > UBA932 > Bact-08. The sequence goes on from SABC01000011.1 coordinate 41,816, forward strand.
GACACAAAAGGGAAGCTGCGGGAAGCTCTGAGGTTGCACTCGATAACCTTGATGTCATTTTCCTTAGCAAGGAATTGGATGTTGAAAGGTCCTGTGATATTGAGCTCTCCGGCAATTCTCCTGGCAATTTTCTTGATTCTCCTTGTGGTTTCGACATATAGTTTTTGAGGAGGGAACTGTATGGTTGCATCACCGGAATGAACCCCGGCAAACTCGATGTGTTCCGAAATAGCATATGCAATCATTTCACCATCACGTGCAACAGCATCTAACTCTATCTCTTTGGCGTTCTGGATGAATTCCGAGACAACCACAGGATGTTTCTTGGACACATTTGCTGCCAATTTGAGAAATTGCTCTAATTCGCTATTGTTTGAACAAACATTCATTGCAGCACCGGATAAGACATATGATGGTCTAACAAGAACCGGGTAGCCAACAACATCTACAAAATCATAGATATCTTCCAGGGTAGAGAGTTCCTTCCATCTTGGCTGGTCTACTCCAAGGTTGTCCAGCATGGTTGAGAACTTATGCCTGTCTTCGGCTTTGTCAATGCTGGATGCAGTTGTACCTAAAATATTTACTCCGGATTTGTCGAGCTTAAGCGCCAAGTTATTAGGTATTTGACCACCCACAGAAACTATCATTCCGTGAGGATTTTCGAGTTCGTAGATATCCATTACCCTTTCATAAGTAAGCTCATCGAAATAGAGCCTGTCACACATATCATAATCGGTGGAAACGGTTTCCGGATTATAATTGATCATGACCCCTCGCCATCCGCACTTCCTGATAGTCTGAAGAGCATTCACAGAACACCAGTCAAATTCTACAGAGCTTCCAATCCTGTAAGCACCGGAACCAAGTACTATAATGGACTTATTATCACCTTTGTATTGCACGTCATTGTGAGTTCCGTTATAGGTGAGGTAAAGGTAATTGGTTTGTGCAGGGTATTCGGCAGCAAGTGTATCTATCTGTTTTACAACCGGTGTAATACCCAATTTTTTTCGGAAATCCCTTATAACAATAGAACTGATATCAGGATCAATAGAATCTTTATAAATCAAACGTCCTATTTGAAAGTCGGAGAAGCCCTGTTTTTTTGCAACCGACAACATATGTTCGGATAAGTTATTGCAATCTTCTAGTTTTGAAAGCTCTTTTGAAGTGTCTACAATATTTTTGAGTTTCACCAAAAACCATTTGTCAATATTTGTCAGTTGGTGAATCTGCTCTATTGTATATCCCTTTTGGAAAGCTTTTGAAATAACAAATATGCGGTTGTCAGTTGGCTGACGTAAAGCCTTGTCAATATCATCTACGTTGATCTCCTTGTTTGCGACAAATCCATGGGCTCCCTGGCCAATCATTCTTAACCCTTTTTGTATTGCCTCCTCAAAGCTTCTGCCTATTGACATCACCTCTCCGACACTTTTCATACTGGAGCCAATCTCCCTTGATACACCCTGGAATTTTGAAAGATCCCAACGTGGTATCTTACATACAATATAATCGAGTGAGGGCTCAAAAAAAGCTGGAGTTGTCTTGGTCACAGAATTTTTAAGATCAAACAGACCATAACCAAGTCCCAACTTTGCAGCTACAAATGCTAGTGGATAACCAGTTGCTTTAGAAGCTAATGCAGATGATCTGCTCAATCTTGCATTTACTTCAATCACTCTATAATCTTCTGATTCAGGATCAAAAGCATACTGTACATTACACTCTCCGACTATTCCTATGTGCCTTACAATTTTGATTGAAAGTTCCCTTAGTAGGTGGAACTCACTGTTTGTCAGTGTTTGTGAAGGAGCAACAACAATACTTTCCCCGGTATGTATGCCTAAAGGGTCAAAATTTTCCATGTTACAAACCGTGATGCAGTTGTCATACCTGTCCCTCACAACTTCATATTCTATCTCTTTCCATCCCTTTAAAGACTTCTCTACTAATACTTGAGATGAATACGAAAAAGCTTTGTCTGCCAATTGTATAAGTTCTGATTCTGA
>SABC01000192.1 GCA_009929175.1 Bacteroidia bacterium
CTCTGGAACAAAAAGAAGATATTGGTCTGTAGGATCCCAAAAAAACGGTTGGTTCCTAAAACGTAATGCCAAAACTGGCGGGATTCACAAAGTTCGCACTCTCCCTCAACAGTCCTGTTTTGCTTATCCACTGCTGGAGGGGCGGAATGAGAAGCAAATCCATGGCCTGGCTGTTGGAAACCGTTGGATTGGAGTGCCTCATACTGGAAGGTGGTTACAAAAGTTACCGCGCCCATATCCGGGAAAGGCTCTCGGAACCTCGTAACATAGTTCTTCTGGGAGGTTTTACCGGGTCGGGCAAAACCGACTTGCTGGCAGTTCTGGAACAAAATGGCAAACAGGTTGTGGACCTGGAAGGTCTGGCACATCACAAAGGCTCTGCATTTGGGGCTATAGGGCAAAAGCCCCAACCCTCCACTGAGATGTTCGAAAACCTTCTCTGGGAAAAAATCTCGGCACTGGACCCAAACCGCACTATATGGGTAGAAGACGAAAGCCATAACGTTGGCAAGGTGTTCATCCCGGAGCCCTTCTGGGTCCAGATGCGTAACTCGCCTGTGGTGATTGTAGAGGCCCCTTTCCAAAATCGCCTCGAGAGGCTTATACGTGATTACGGCAATTACCCTGTCGATCTATTGGTTGCATCCATCAGGAAAATCGAGAAACGGCTGGGATACGACAAATGCAAAGAGGCTGTGGATGCTTGCCTTGCAGGTGACCTGGAAAAGGCGGCACAGATTTCCCTGCTTTATTACGACAAAGCCTACCAAAGCCAGCTGGACAACAGGTTTGGCGAAAAACTGGCAGCAATGCCAAGGGTAGCCTTTTGCACAGGGTCGCCTCTTTTGACAGTAGAGCAGCTACGCGTGATAGAACAAAAAAACGAAGAATATTATAATGAAACACCCATGACTAAAAATATACGCCAAAGGGGATGAAAATATTTTAGGATAATTTAGATTTGTATCGAACAAATCTAAATTATCAGGAAATGGAAGAGGTATCCTTTCGTCAAGTAGTATCACGAGGCTGTGGTATAGACGTACACCAGAAGATTGTAGTAGCAACAATCTCGGGAGAAGGCCTTCGGACTCAGACCCGCGAGTTCAGTAGCATAACAAGTTCTTTGACAGAAATGAAAGAGTGGTTATTAGACAATGATGTAACGCACGTTGCTATGGAGAGCACTGGGGTTTACTGGAAACCTGTCTACAACATTCTTGAGCCCAGTGGTATCAAGGTTTGGATAGTCAATGCTCGCCATATCAAGTATGTTCCCGGACACAAGACAGACAAGCAAGATAGTGCTTGGATTTGCAAGTTGCTGTTGGCAGGCTTATTAAAGCCAAGCTATGTACCTCCAAAAGCACAACGTAATCTAAGAGATTTGACCCGCTACAGGAATAAGCTGGTACAGAATGTTGCCTCCGAGAAGAACCGGATAATACGGATTCTGGAGGATTGTAATATAAAACTGTCCAGTGTGATGAGTTCTACAAGCGGTGTCACGGCAACAAAATTGATAGATAAGCTATGTGATGGCAAGGTTGTGACCAGAGAAGACATAGATGAAGTTTACCACGGTAAGCTCCAATGCAGCAAAGATGATTTATATGAAGCAAGTCAGGGATTTATAACCGATCACCACATATTTTTGCTTCAAACGATAAAGCGAGATATTGAGTCAACGGAATCTCTGATATCAGAACTTGGCTCAAAAATTAAAGAGAGTTTGTCTGAATATGATAATTCGATTGAAGCATTAAGAGGAATCCCTGGATTAAATACAAAGACTGTAGAAGATCTGATTGCAGAAATAGGATTAGATATGAGTGTCTTCCCAACAGAGAAACACTTGGCCTCTTGGGCAGGGATGTCTCCCGGGAACAATGAGAGTGCAGGTAAAAAAAAAGCGGAAGAACCACCCACGGGAACAAACAGG
>SABC01000193.1 GCA_009929175.1 Bacteroidia bacterium
CGAGATAAATGAGGCATTTGCGGCTCAGGTAATTGCCTGTCACCGTAAAATGCCTTTCGATATGGAACGCCTGAATGTCCATGGAGGTGCGATCGCTCTTGGACATCCCATAGGAGCAAGCGGTGCCAAAATACTGACTACCTTGCTTTACGCACTGAAGCGGCAGGGCAAAAGTGTCGGCATGGCGAGTGCCTGCATAGGCGGAGGCCAGGGTGTGGCAATGGTAGTGAGGCTCATCTAGGGACCGGGAGGATCATAGGCTTACATGTAATATTCGGCTTGAGTTGAGCCTGAAAAGCCAATGGTGTAAATATAAATCTAATAAGAAACTGCCCTTTTTGTCTTATACAAACGGGGCAGTTTTTGTGATCGGTTGGGTGCGAAAGGTAAATTTTCCGCTGTTGCCATTAATATTTCTGTCAGTCTTGGCTAGTCGATGAGTCTTCCTCCTTCTATGTAAATTGTCTGTCCGGTAATGTATGAACCGCCGGGAGATGCAAGGAAAAGTATGGCGGCTGCAATTTCTTCAGGTTTTCCAAAACGCCCAAGCGGGATTTTGGCAAGAAGCTCCTTTTTTTTCATTTCGTCCTTTATAAGGTCAGATGTCTGAGCGCTAGGCACGTAGCCGGGGGCGACAGCGTTTACGGTGATATCTTCCTCTGCCCATTCATTAGCCAGAACCTTGGTCATCTGGCTGATACCTCCCTTTGCTGATGCATATATGGAGAGATTTTTGTGTCCTCTGGCGGAAGATACGGATGCAGTGTTTATTATTCTCCCCCATTTGTTTTCTTTCATAATTTTAGCAGCTTCACAGGCAGTGAAAAATGGTGCTTTGAGGTCAATTCCGATCAGCTTGTCCCAGTCTTCTTCAGTACATTCCGATGCCGGTTTGCGTATGGAAAAGCCGGCGTGGTTACACAGTATATCAATCCCGCCAAGGACGACTGATGTTTGCTTAACCATCTCCGCTGTCATTGAAACATCTGAAAGGTCGCATTTTATGAATTCATATGTGTTACCGTAAGGCCTGCATCTTTTTAGGACTTCTTCGGCTCTTTGAAGATCTCTGCCTGAGATAACAACATCAGCACCGCATTCTGCAAATGCACATGCGAACTCGGCTCCTAATGTCCCTGTACCTCCTGTAACAAGGACTTTCTTGCCCTTAAAATCAAATAAATTTTTATAGTCCATATTATCAGGTCACCCTCCCTGTTCTTTTGAATAACTTTGATGTCATACAAAATTCTTTTCTCTGTTTGCCTATGCTGTTATTATATCTGAGCAAATGTATATAATAATAACCGGAATATGACTCGTCGCATAATTTTTCAGGCATGGGGGGAAATAATTAATGAAAGTTGAATATTATGTTTTTTCGGGGACAGGGAATACTCTTTTGATTGCCAGGGAAGTTGGCAGAAGGCTTGAAGAAAAGGGACACGAGGTCAACTTTCACATGATAGGTAAGTTTAATTCCTTCAGGATGTCGGGAGACAGTGTTATCGGCCTGGCGTTCCCTATCGCTTTTTTCTCCTCATATCCACTTGTCCTGAGATTTATTGCATCACTTCCTCAAGGGAAAGGGCGAAGCATATTTATGACTGCAACGATGGGCGGTTCTGCTCTCGGTGCTGAAGGAAAGTTTAGAAAGCTTGTAAGGCAAAAAGGCTATAAGCCGATAGGCTCAGAGTTGTTTGTGATGCCGGGCAACTACAACAACGGGACGATCCCTGTTGAAAAAAACCGGGAACTTGTCTCTGCAGGCCTTGAAAAAGCAAGATCATTTGCAGACAGGCTGTCTGAGGGAAGGGCCGCATGGGGACGCGGCATACCTTTGATACCATGTATGTGGTACAAACTGGTTTCCAGTGGAAGATCCCTAAGATTCTTTTACAGGATGTTCCCCATAA
>SABC01000194.1 GCA_009929175.1 Bacteroidia bacterium
CAGCAATCCTGTGATGCTGCCAGGTGCAAGGGAAATGTCCCTAAGCCCTGTGGGTGAAGATGTGGCTGTATACGCAGATGATATTGCCTATGTAACCATTACATCCAATCAGGGCTATGAAGGAGATTTGACATTATTGAATGTACCAGAAGCTTTTATGACGGAGATTATGGGCATGACAAAGGATACCAATGGTGTTGTTGTAGAAAATGCAGAGGACGCAAAAGATAGCTTTGCCCTGTTGGGAGAGTTTTCTTCTGAAACAGCAGAGAAGAAGCGTTTTCTACTATATAACTGTGTGGCAGGTAGACCGGACTTTAAGGGTAAGACAAAAGAAGAAAGCACAGAAGCAGCAGAGTTTACACTGCCCATTACCTGTAGTCCTGCCATTGATACCGGTGCAGTAAAAGCAACGGTTGTGGGCGGTATTACGGCAAACACAACTTTTGACGGTTGGTATAATGCTGTTTATCAAAGTGGGGAGGGATAATCTATGGAGAAAATCGTAAGAGTTGGAGAGTATGAATTCCCTGTAAAAAGCACAGCGGCAAGCCTGTTTTCTTATAGAAGAAATTTTGGCAGAGATGGCATGAGAGATTTATTGGCACTGGTGGGAGGCATGAACCCAAAGGATAACCCTAAGGATGTGGCCGTCAGTGCTTTTTTAGACGGAAATTTTGAAATTGATACGCTGTATCGTTTTATTTGGGTGTTTGCAAAAGCGGGTGATCCTAGTATTCCGCCCATGGAGGAATGGCTGGATAGCTTTGATGTAACACCCATGGACTTTATTTCTGACGTGTTCCCCCAGGTGACCGAGCTACTGTTTTCTATGGCGAAAACAACGGTAAAGTCAAAAAAAAAGCCATGCCCTCCCAAGTAGGTGAAGTGACCACAGAGGATATTTTGCGGATGGCCATTGCTAGAGGATTGACAACAGCAGACTTTGAAACAATGGAGTTGGGGATGATTATTGATTTTCTTACAACTTGCCAGAACGCAGAGTATGATGCAAAGAATCCAACACGGACAGCAACCCAGGCAGATATTGATGCGTTTTAAATATCAAAATAGGGAGGAGGGATGAAATGTCAGGAAACATCAAAGGGATTACTGTGGAAATAGGTGGTGATGTTAACCCACTGTCTAAGGCACTGAAAGCAGTCAATTCAGAGGCAAAAGGTCTCCAAAAAGAGCTGAACGGTGTAGAAAGTCTATTAAAGCTTAATCCTTCTAATGTGGATTTGTTAAGACAAAAAGAAGAACTCTTAAATCGGAGTATTGGCCATACCAACACAAAGCTTACGGCATTAAAGGCAGCAAAGGCCCAGGCTGATAGGGATATGGCCAATGGTACACAGATAAACCAAAAGGAATATCGAAATCTGGTGCGGGAGATTGCCGCAACAGAAGTGAGACTTGAGGACTTAGAAAGACAAACGAGAGAGTTTGGCTCTGTTGCCCAACAGCAATTGAAACAAGTGGGAGAGAAATTTGGAGAAGTTGGCGGGAAAATTGAGGGTGCGGGAAAGAAGTTTAGTGGAGTGTCTGCTGCCGCAGGTGGTGCGATTGCTGCCATTGTCGGTATTGGCTTAAAAGCTGCAGGTACTGCGGATGATATTAATACATTATCGAAGCAAACAGGGCTTTCTGTTGAGGAGATACAAAAATATCAGTATTCTGCTAATTTACTGGACGTTAGCTTTGACACGTTGCAAGGCTCAATGGCAAAGTTGACGAAAAACATGGCCAATGCCCAAAAGGGCACCGGGGATGCAAAGACAGCATTTGAGGAATTAGGCGTTCAGATCATGGATTCCACAGGTAACTTTCGTGATAACGAGGATGTTTTCGCTGACACCATAGAGGCCCTTGGGAAAATAGAAAACGAAAACCAAAGAGATGCC
>SABC01000195.1 GCA_009929175.1 Bacteroidia bacterium
GGCATTAAAGGTAATACACATTTTCCTTTCTCGGATCTGAATAACATTGAGATAGCCGACTTAATGTCGAAATGGCTGAAAGATAAAAAACTGGACTAACAGGTTTTAAGCACATAATGTCCAGTAAAAACAGGACTATCATTCAATGCATTTTCCGTTCAACAAACAAAGAAAAAAACAATTGACATGAAAAAATTAGCAACAATCTTTACAATCATGATCTGTACATCCCTGCAAGCTCAGGTCGCAGATAGAACTGATCCGGATACAAACCCCATTGTTCAGACAAAATCGGGAACCATCCGTGGGACAAAAGATGGGAATGTTAACAGCTTTAAAGGCATTCCGTATGCAGCTCCTCCTGTTGGAGAATTCCGTTGGCGACCGCCTCAACCAGCTCCGATATGGGAAGGAGTACTAGATGCTAGTAAATATGGGGCAAATTGTGCGCAAGCCGGCTGGCCCCGGGGTTCCGGTTCTATTGCGAAGGGTTCATCAGAAGATTGTCTGTATCTAAACATCTGGCAACCATCCGATAGTAAACAAGATGCTCAGTTACCGGTTATGGTCTGGATACATGGTGGAGGTTTCGTAGGCGGAAGTGGTTCCGATGCTACGGTTTCAGGAGAAGAATTTGCCAGGCAAGGTGTAATTCTGATAACTTTCAACTATCGGTTAGGACGACTGGGGCATTTTGCTTTTCCGGCATTAAATGAAGAACACCCCGAAGAGCTTAAAGGAAGTTATGCCTATATGGACCAAATAGCAGCCCTCCAATGGATACAGGATAACATTAAATCCTTTGGTGGCGATCCCAACAATGTTACTATATTTGGAGAATCAGCAGGAGGTGTTTCGGTTCACTCTCTCCTTACAATCCCCCGGGCAAAAGGTCTGTTTCAAAAAGCAATTATCGAATCCGGAGGTGGACGCGATGGAGTACTTACAGGAAGACCGATCAGTAAAGAAAATGCAGATCCTTTCTATCCTGTTTCTGCCGAAACAATCGGAATAAATTTTGCACGTAAACATGGAATAGATAATACAGACGCAGCTGCTCACGCCAAGCTTCGTTCCTTAAGTGTTGAAGAGATTGTAGACGGAGGTATTGAAATTCATGAAGGTCTGCCCATATATGCCGGTCCAATTCTGGACGGTAAATTGGTAACCGAAACTGCTCAAAGTGCATACGAAGAAGGACGGCAAGCACAGGTTCCACTCCTTATTGGGTCAAATAGTGCAGAAGTACCTGCAGGCTTTATCGATGCTAAATCAAAAGAAGAACTTTTCGACCTGTTCGGAGAACATAAAAATGAAGCAATCGCAACGTATGATCCCGAAGGAACCATTGATTTTGCTAAACTGCTCACATTGGTTACTACAGACAAGGTATGGGGTGAACCTGCCAGATTCACTGCAAAGGCCTTTGAAGCCAAAGGTTTGCCTGTATACATTTATCTTTTCTCGTACGTTCCGGCTTCTGTGCAAGACCGTATGCCGCATGGCGCTCCCCATGGATCGGAGATTGCCTATGTGTTTAATAATCTGAAAAGTCGCTGGGGCGTTGATACAGTTACATCCAAAGATCAGGAAGTTGCCAAAATAATGAATACCTACTGGGTAAACTTTGCAAAAAATGGCGATCCCAATGGTTCGGGTCTGCCCCAATGGCCAAGCTATAATTCAAGGAAGGATGAGATTATTGAATTCCAGCGTGATGGATCCACTGTAAACACTCCCTACCCTACTAAAGCTAGATTAGATGTGATTGAGAAGAGTCTTAATAAAAAATAAAAACGAGAATGAATAAAGTATTTATCATCGGATTGCTTACAACAATTCTATTATTTCCACAGTATATGTTTGCTCAAAACAATTCAACGGATCGTATGGCCTT
>SABC01000196.1 GCA_009929175.1 Bacteroidia bacterium
ATTATTGAAATTTACTTTGACTACCCAGTTTCCTTTTATTTTCATGTGGTCGATGATCAGTTCAGTCTCGTCCCTGTTAAATCTTGCCCAGATCCCGGGTTCTCTGGCAGTTTTATCTGAAAACAGGGACACGGCAGAAACAGCAAGCAGCCTTGCCTGTTTCTGTTCGTGCGCCTCATATGCAGGTTTTGTATATATCCTGTAGCCTATAAAAAATAATGAGGCTATAAATACAAGCACAAAAAAGAAAGCTATTATTTTTTGGAGTGGCGGCAATTTGTTCTCTTTCATAATGTGAAGATTATACTCTAAATATGCTTTTGGATAATCTCCGGTATCATTTTGACATGGGGCCCCGGAGAGCTGCGATTAAGTGGTAGAATAAACGGCGGTGATGAAAATGGACACAAAAATGGTCAGGGATGAACTCTGGCTCCTAAGCTCTATTATGAAGTGGTCTTTTCTTTCGATAATGGCGGGTGTGATAGTAGGATCAGTGGCAGCAGGTTTTCTTATATCGCTTGACTGGGCAATTGAATACGTTTCTTCCTTCAGCAGTTGGAGATACTTTCTTATTTTTCCTGCACTCCTCTTCAGCCTCTATTTTGTGAAGCTCCTTGCCCCGGAAGCGGCAGGTCACGGAACGGAGAAAGTTATAGATGCTGTACATCGCAGGGCTGGAATTATCGATATTAAGGTCGTACCGGTAAAACTGATAGCGACAGTAGTTACAATAGCAGCAGGGGGTTCTGCAGGAAAAGAGGGTCCTTGTGCCCAGATAGGCGCAGGGCTAATGTATGGTCTTTCCAAGATATTCAGACTTGATGAATCTGACAGAAAAAAACTTGTAATTTGCGGTATTTCAGCAGGTTTTTCTGCTGTGTTCGGGACTCCTATAACAGGTGCGGTCTTTGGGGTAGAGGTTCTGTTTGTCGGGCAGATGTTCTACGATGTCCTTCTGCCATCCTTCATAAGCGGCATAGTCTCATGCTTTGTAGCGGCATACCTAGGGGCAGGACATCTCCCGGAGTTTACCATCAATGTCCCGCTGCTTGCTCCAAGTCTGATAGGATGGTCGTTGTTGGCGGGTGTCTTTTTTGGTACTGTTTCAGTATTTCACATTGAGTGTTTGCATGCAGTAGATAAAAAATTCAAATCTTTAAAGATGCCTGACTGGCAGAAACCTCTTCTTGGGGGTGCGATACTTCTTGCAATAAGCGCCATTTTTGGCAGCAGATACCTTGGACTTGGAATGGATACACTAGATGAGGCTATAAGGGGAGGTAATATCCCGATCGCTGCGTTTGCCCTAAAGTCTTTCGCAATGGCGATCACACTTTCATGCGGAGGAAGCGGGGGAGTTCTCACCCCTACGCTCTTTGTCGGGGCTGCGGCCGGTTCCCTTTTTGCAAACCTTTTCGGACTGGACCCTTCAATAGCCAGTGCATTGGGGCTTGCAGGGGTACTTGCTGGATCGACCAATACTCCTATTGCATCTACTATTCTGGCTATGGAACTGTTTGGAGCGCCGATTGCTCCTTTTGCGGGTCTTGTATGCGCAGTATCTTATGTTGTTGCCGGACACAGAAGTCTTTATCCAAGCCAGGTTATGCTGAGGCCAAAGGCAAGAACCTTTGTAAGACGGAGTGTGGATGGAAAGTCCAGGATAACAGGACGTTTCGAAGGCTTATCCTATGGAAGGATAATTCGTTTCCACCTAGAAAAGATATTGAACAAAATAATCAAAAGAAAATAACCTGCATTCCTAAAGGTGGCTTGACCGTGGATTTTGACAAGATACCGAAAAAAACCATTAACAACATACTGACTGTCGTTGCCGTAGTATTTTTGATGTTCTGGGCATGGAAATGGTTTGGTCCGGGATCTGCCGAA
>SABC01000197.1 GCA_009929175.1 Bacteroidia bacterium
CTTTGCCTCCTTGTCGATAAGCTCCGCAGTCTTCTCACTGTATGGTTTGCCGATATTGAACCCGTTGGACTCAGTTGAGTCATAGAAGGAGATGTTTCCAACACTTTTGCTCATACCGAGATATGATACCATAGCGTATGCCTGTTTTGTAATCTTCTCCAGATCATTTAGGGCTCCTGTCGAAATCTTGTTGTTAATTATCTCTTCGGCAGCGCGGCCACCCAATGTTGCGGCCATCTCGTCCATCATCTGTTCTGTAGTGGTTATCTGTCTCTCTTCCGGGAGATACCATGCTGCACCGAGCGCTCTTCCGCGAGGTATGATTGTTACCTTGAGAAGCGGGTTTGCATTTGGAAGTATCCAGCTTACAGTGGCGTGTCCTGCTTCGTGGAATGCAATTGTCCTCTTCTCCTGCGGTGAGATTATCTTGCTCCTTTTTTCAAGGCCGCCGATAATCCTGTCGACAGCGTCAAGGAAGTCCTGTTTGTCAATTGCTTCCTTGTTCTTTCTTGCAGCAATCAATGCTGCCTCGTTACAAACATTTGCTATGTCGGCACCGGAGAATCCGGGGGTCTGTTTTGCAAGGAATTCAATGTTGAAGCCATCTACCAGTTTGAGGTTCCTCAGATGAACTCCGAAAATTTCAACTCTCTCTTTTAGTTCCGGCAGGTCAACATGAATCTGTCTGTCGAAACGGCCGGCTCTCATCAGGGCTTTGTCGAGTATGTCTGCGCGGTTGGTTGCCGCAAGAATTATGACACCTGAATTGGAGCCAAATCCATCCATCTCTGTCAACAACTGGTTGAGAGTGTTCTCTCTCTCGTCGTTTGAAGAGAAACCTGCATTTTTGCTTCTTGCCCTTCCTACGGCATCAATTTCATCTATGAATACAATACAAGGTGCCTTCTCCTTAGCCTGTCTGAAGAGATCCCTTACGCGTGATGCACCTACTCCGACGAACATCTCAACGAAGTCTGAACCGGAAATAGAGAAAAACGGAACATTAGCCTCTCCTGCCACAGCCTTTGCAAGCAGGGTCTTACCGGTACCCGGAGGGCCTACAAGCAGTGCACCTTTCGGAATCTTACCTCCGAGGCTTGTGTATTTCTTGGGATTCTTGAGGAAATCCACTATCTCCATCACCTCTATCTTAGCCTCCTCAAGACCTGCGACATCCTTAAAAGTAATTTTTGTGTTGTTGTCCTTATCAAAAAGTTTGGCCTGTGATTTTCCGACAGAGAAGATTCCTCCTCCGCCCTGGCTGCCGCCGCCCATTCCTTTGTTCATCTTTCTGAACATGAAGAACCAAAGTGCAACCAGCAGAATCGGGAAAAGAAGCCACTCCATTGCCTTGGCAAAGTAATTGGTCCTCTCTTCATTCTCAAATGAGAACTTATTACCCTCGGGTAATTGTTGTCTCACAAGGTCAATCTGCTCTTCGGCATTGAAATTATTAGATACGACAAAGTAGAACTGAGGTGCATATTTTGGTATTTTGCCCCCGAATTTGTTCTTGTACTTTGCTATACTCTCTTTTTTGATATATACCTCGGCACGGTTCATATTAGTGACAAATATTATCTTATCTATATCACCTGCCGGAGCCATCTTCTCTTTTACTTCGGTCCATTCTGTCTTAACCGGGTCACCGCCGTCGTATGTTGTCCACATATAAAATATGCCGCCGAGCATAATTACATATATCCACAATACGTTGAATTTGGGGAGCTTGAGCTTGTTGCGCTCTTTATCTTTGTTTGGAATATCCATTATTATTTAGTTTCAGATTATTTATCTTCGTAATTTGTCTTTGGTGCATCAGCCCATAAATCTTCAAGACGGTAAAACAGTCTGTACTCGGTCTGGAAGATGTGGACTA
>SABC01000198.1 GCA_009929175.1 Bacteroidia bacterium
GCTTATAGCAAAAGAGACGACCCTTGGAGCAGACTGCGGAATCGGTATGGCTGCCCAGATGGCAATCCTTACAGACAAAACAATTGAGCACGGCAGAATCGAGGCCCTCTTTACAACAGACGAAGAGACCGGACTTACAGGAGCCAAAGCTCTTAAACCAGGCTTTATAACCGGCAACATACTTATTAACCTTGATTCAGAGGACGAGGGAGAGCTTTTTATCGGTTGTGCCGGAGGAATTGATACAACAGCAGTTTTCAAGTACAAAAAAGAACCGGTACCATCCGGAATGGACTTTATGAAGGTAGGCTTCTACGGAGCTACCGGAGGACACAGCGGAGACGACATCAACAAGAATAGGGCAAACGCCAATCAGCTTCTGACAAGATTTCTCCTGCCTATTTTCGAGAAATACAAAATTTCCATTTGCAGGATAGATGGTGGTAACAAACGTAATGCGATATCGCGCGAGGCATACGCTACGATTGCCTTTAAGCCTGCTGACAAGGACAAAATATTAAACCTCTTCAAAAAGACAGAAGCAGAGATTTTAGATGAGTACCGGGTTGCGGACCCCGATCTTTTCGGAAAGATAGAGACGACACAGCAAGAGGAGTGGTGTATGGATTCTGATACAACATACCGTTTGCTGAACTCTTTAAATGCCTGCCCTCACGGTGTTCTTGCCATGAGTCAGGATATTCCGGGTTTTGTTGAAACCTCTACAAACCTGGCATCAATCAAGATGACCGCAGACGAGGAGATAACTATATGCACAAGCCAGAGGAGTTCTCTGAACAGTGCCAGATATCAGGCCGCAAGCAGGATAGAATCAATGTTCAAGCTAGCAGGAGCTCAGGTAACACATGAAAGTGAATACCCGGGATGGAAGCCTAAAATGGATTCAAGACTTCTTGGCGTAAGTAAGGAGGCATACATCAAGCTGTTCGGCAACGAGCCGGTAGTCAGGGCAATACATGCCGGTTTGGAGTGTGGTCTGTTCCTTGACAAGTACCCAAATCTCGATATGATCTCATTCGGTCCGACACTCAGAGGAGTTCATGCCCCCGGAGAGAGGCTGGAACTTTCAACTGTGGACAAATTCTGGAAACTTCTCGTACAGATACTTAAAGACATTAAATAAAAAGAAAAATTATGGGAGTATTGATTGCCCCTTCCATGCTATCTGCAGATTTTGGAAATCTGGCACAACAGGTTGACATGGTCAACAAGAGCGATGCAGACCTGATCCATCTTGACATCATGGATGGTGTATTTGTACCAAACATCTCATACGGTTTTCCGGTAGTCAAGGCAATAGCCGGGACTGCCGTAAAGCCTCTTGATGCACACCTTATGATCGTAGACCCGGACAGATATTTTGATAATTTCAGGAATCTCGGGGTTGAATATCTGAGTGTACACTACGAGGCTTGCACACACCTTCACCGCTCCCTTCAAAGGATAAAAAACCTCGGAATGAAAGCCGGGGTTGCCCTTAACCCACACACACCTGCACACCTGCTATCAGAAATTGTAACTGAAGCCGATTTCATCCTTATAATGTCAGTCAATCCCGGATTCGGCGGACAGAGCTTTATAGAGAATACATACCATAAATTGGGAAAAATCAAGGAGATAATCAAGGAGGCCGGTTCAAAATGTCTTATAGAGATAGATGGTGGAGTGAACAAGGATAATGCACCTTTGCTTGTAAAAGCCGGAGCAGACATCTTAGTTGCAGGAAACAGTGTCTTCGGAGCACCAGACCCAATTAAGGCCATCAGAGATTTAAAATATACCTGATCTCTTTAAAAGCATAGCTTTTTACACACCCGTCCCTCCTCTCCAACAGAAGACATGCGCACTTGTCTATAC
>SABC01000064.1 GCA_009929175.1 Bacteroidia bacterium
CACGAGCTTCATCTTTCCGGTATAGAAAGGGTGCGAAGTGTTTGAAATCTCGAGTTTAACAACGGGATACTCAACACCTTCGTGTTCAATTGTCTCCCTTGTATTAGCGCAAGAACGGGTAATAAAAATGTGGTCGTTAGACATATCCTTGAAAGCTACAAGACGGTAGTTTTCGGGATGTATACCTTTTTTCATGATTTTATTTGTTATTATTATGGGGCTGCAAATGTAGCAAAATATTGTGAGTAAACAAATATTTAATCCCTGCTGGATGCAAATTTTGCAAGGAGCTTGAGGATTTCGAGGTAAAGCCAAATGATGGTGACCATAAGGCCAAACGCACCATACCACTCCATATATTTGGGAGCACCGGCGGCTGATGCCTTCTCTATGAAATTGAAATCCATCAACAGGCTGAACGCTGCTACAAGCACTATCACAATGCTTATTCCTATGCTAAGTGGCCCTCCGTCGTGCAACATGGTAAGGTTGACCCCAAAGAGGGAGAGTATGATCGAAACAAAATAATAGAAGGCAATTGCTCCTACTGCAATTACCATTATCCTTGCAAATTTACCATCTACTTTAATGATCCTAGTCCTGTAAACAAGAAGCATGACCATTGCTGTGATTATTGTCAGGAGTGTTGCGTTCATTACTATTCCCGGAGCAGTCATTTCGAAGGCAGAGTTGAACATTGCCGATATTGCTCCAAGGAACAGCCCTTGCAATACTGCATAAATTGGTGCAAGGTATTGGGCCAGGTTGGGTTTGAAGCTGATTACTATTGCGGTTATGAATCCTCCGATTGCACCTCCCCACATCCAAGGGGCTACCGATGCCGGATTGAGGGCTTCGTTGAAAACCTTCCATGTGTATGAGGCTCCTGCAAGTACCATCAACACCAACACAAGTGATTTAATTGCAGTCCCTCCGACTGTCATTGTACTGCTCTGCGATATCGCAGATTCCTTTTGAAATACTTTTTCGCTTAATACAGGGTTTGCCATTTTGCCAAATACTATTTTTGTACTATTTACTTCGGAAAAGGGGAGTGTCATACAAGAGCACCTTCCGCGTTTTCCTTATCCATTTTTGTTCCTCAATTTTCATGTGTTCCTTTACCTCTTCCCAGTCTGCTTTGTTTTGCAGCCATGATAAGAGCAGAGGGTCTCCTGCGAGGAGTTCTATTGCACTCTTGTCATTACCTGCCTCATATTTGCCGGGACGGAATTGGAATCCATCACAATTGATGTTCACAAAATTGATTATACGCAAATTATGTGCCAGTGCATGGTAACCGGCGCCTGGAAGTGGATGGAGCTGGAATCCAAAACAAACTTGATCCATGTGTTTGTGGAAAACGGGAATAAATTTGGTCCACCTCACGTACACACCGGGATCGTAAAGGGGATGGGAAGGGTCGTTCCATCCTGTGAACCCATCCTTTTTGTTGAATGTGGCAAGTGATTTCATAAAGGGTGCTCCGAACATTTCAAAAGGACGGGTGGTGCCCCTGCCTTCACTGACGTTGGTCCCTTCCCACAGACATTGGCCACTGTAGAAGTGTGTTGTAAAAAGTCCCGGGATATTGGGCGAAGGGGGTATGCTCCATGGCAACAGGTCTTTGTTAACCCTTTCGGCTTCGAAAGATATTATATGGAGAGGGAATTTGGCATTTAGTTCATTATAAAAAAGATGGGCCATTTCGCCAATTGTAAGGCCATGGCGGTGGACTATACCTTCGATCCCGATGAAGGAGGCGTACTCTTCCCTTAGCATGGTTCCTTCTACTTGCCTGCCAGCCGGGTTGATACGGTCAACAATGTATACCGGCAAGTTGATTGAATTGTTTTTAAGTGTCCTGAACAGATTGTAAATGGTTGTGTTAAAGGTATAGTACCTTGAACCGACATCCTGTAACTCAATAACAAGGGCATCAATATCTGTCAGTTTGTCTGCCTGGGCTGCCAATGTCTCTTCTTTGCTTCCGTAAAGCGAGACAAACTCACAACCATCCATATGAAGGTCGTTGTAGGCATCTGATGCATCCAGTTTGACCTGATCCTGGAGTTCTCCGAATAGTCCATGTTCGGGCATGAAAACCCTTTTTAGTATTCCCTTTTTATATAGGGTTTCAAACAAGTATTCTCCGGTGTCGGGGTGCCATGCAGTCTGGTTGCATAAGAGGGCTACTTTGCCGCTTTTGAGCACCAGGTCGGGTTGTTCCAACAGTGGTGTGGTACGGAACGAGAACATATCAAAGGGTTTTTATGTCGTTAATAATTTGATCTGCAATTGATTCTGCAATCTCCTTTTCAGGAGCTTCGGCGTAGATCCTGATGATTGGCTCGGTATTGGACTTCCTCAGATGTACCCATTTACGCTCTTGTTCGAACTCAATCTTGACCCCGTCGATATCTGTTATCTTCTCCTGGAAATATCTATTCTTTATCTTTTCCAGTATTTCATCTACATTCAGTCCTGCAGACAGATCTATCCGCTTTTTTGCCATTTCGTATTTTGGATAGCGCTTCTTGAGTTGCGAAGCTGTGGTTTTTGAACTTGCGAGCAGGCTTAGAAACAATGCAATGCCAATTAATGCATCCCTGCCGTAATGGAGGTCGGGCATAATCACACCTCCGTTGCCTTCGCCGCCAATCACAGCACCAACACGCTTCATCTCGGCAACTACATTGACTTCGCCTACGGCCGATGCATAGTAACTTTGGCCGGCAGCTTCAGTTACATCCCTTAAAGCACGGCTTGAGGATAGGTTTGAAACGGTAGGCCCTTTTTTGGTGGAGAGTACGTAGTCGGCAACTGCCACCAAAGTATACTCCTCCCCAAAGGGGTTTCCATCTTCGTTAATGAGGGCAAGCCTGTCTACATCGGGATCAACGGCAACACCCAGGGTAGCCCCCTCTTTTACCACCATAGCTGAGAGCTCCGTAAGGTGTTCGGGCAGAGGTTCGGGATTGTGAGGGAACCGTCCGTTTGGGTCACAGTTGATTTTAATTACATTCACTCCCAGTGCTTCAAATAAAAGGGGCATGACGATACCGCCAACCGAATTGACAGCATCCAGAACAACTGTAAAACCGGAGCGGTAAATAGCTTCGGTATCAACCAAAGGGTGGGAGAGTACAGACTCAATATGCTTTTTTGTAAAATCTTTTTTGCTGATAATGCCCAAATTGTCTACTCCGGTATAATCGAATGATTCATTGGCTGCAAACTCCAGCAATAACTCACCATCGGCAGCGTTCAGGAACTCCCCTTTTTCGTTGAGCAGTTTCAAAGCGTTCCACTCTTTGGGATTATGGGAAGCAGTAAGTATGATTCCACCGTCAGCCTGTTCAAAAGTAACAGCCATTTCTACCGTAGGTGTCGATGCAAGCCCTGCATTGACAACATCCATTCCACAGGCCATCAGGGTGCCACATACAAGATTGTCGGCCATTTCTCCGGAGATCCGGGCATCCCTGCCGACAACAATTTTGTAACGGTTTTTTTGTCCGGCCCTCTCTTTGATGAATTTGGCGTAGGCCGATGTAAATTTCACTATGTCCAATGGAGTAAAGGCTTCACCGGGTTTTCCCCCAATAGTGCCTCTTATTCCCGAGATTGATTTTATAAGTGACATGATAGCAGTTGTTTAACTAATATTGGTATTTAAAAAACAAGGGTGTTAAGGTACAAAAAAATGCCTTAACACCCAATTTAGTTTTTATACTGTTTATGCAGGAAGTGCCAGGAAGGCTGCGGCAAAAGCCAGGATTGCGTAAAGCTCGGGAAATACTCCAAGAATCATTGTTTTACCGAAAACATCATGACCATTTCCCATTTCTACTATACCATTTGCAACCAATGAGGCTTGTTTGATTGCAGAGTAAAGGCCCACAAAGCCGAGAGCAAAGCCGACAGCACAAATAGCCAAACCTTGATTTAAAGAGAGAGCTGTAATTTCTTTAAGTTGGCTCAGCATCAAAAAGAATCCGGCAAATCCGTAAAGACCCTGGGTTGACGGCAGAGCGCAGAGAATCATCGAAGATCCAAAGATGTCAGGGTTCTTTTTCATCGCTCCGATAGCAGCATTTCCGCCCACAGTCACACCTATGGCGCTGCCGATACTGGTAAGGGCGAGCATAAATGCCATTCCTGTGTAAGCTAAGATTAGAGGTAATGTTTGTTCCATAATTTTGATTTTATTTATATTATTTTGATTAAACTATTTCTATTTTAACTCTTTACCCATTGGCCTGAAAGCTCTGCCTCCTCCTCCGAAACCGGCATTTTTATAAAACTCGACGAAGGTCAGACGCATAGGGTGCACAAATGCTCCCAGGCTTGAAAGCAATAGCACCATTATGTGACCGACTAATAACATCAGCAAAGCAAAGAACCAGCCCATGTATGGTATTCCTGCAAGGCTCATGGCAACAGAATTGACAACCATACCCAGTATTGCTCCCGCTGTTCCAAGTCCAAACAGCCTGATGTACGAAAGCATGTCCCCGAAAATGGAGGTGACATCGTAAAAGGCGGTCACACCCTTGAAAAGACGGGTGAAAATATTGCCGCTGTCCGAAGAGAAAAACAAGATCATTGAGGCACCACAAATAGCAAGGTAGTCCATCCACACCGGCATTGTGATTGCCGGGTCCATTGTTGTAGCATACATCCATGCTGCCCAGATTATTGCGATTGACCATCCGATATTATGGATACCATATTGCCATCCCTTATTGATTATCAGGTATATCGCATTGAGCATGCGGGCAAAGACTATTTGCACCAATCCAAAGATAATCGCAAACCAGAACATCTTGAGGTCCGAAAAGAAAAGCTCGGTGACTGAGTCGGGCAGGGGAAGTATCTCTTGAAGCTTGGCGCCAAAAAAGACTCCCGAAAGTGCTGCCATGAGAATCGCTCCAACCCCCAGGAACTGTGCTAAAGTAAGGTATGATTTGAAACTTGGGAATTTTAGTTTGGCGAGCCCTGCTCCGATGAGGATAGTGAGTCCGTAACCCATGTCTCCAAGGCAGAGGCCAAAGAAAAGCATGTAAAATGGGGCGAAATAGGGAGTAAGGTCTAGTTCTCCATACTTTGGAAGCATGTATAACTCCCCGATCGGTTCGTATAGCTGTGCAAAAAAACCGTTTTTCAATTTAACGGGAGGGTTGTCTTCCGTTTGTGCCTCCTCAAGCAAAAAGTAGACACCATCTTTCTCAAGGGCTGTGGTAACATCGGTCCGGCTGTCTACAGGTGCAAAACCAGTGAGTAGTGCGATAGTACCCTCGGCCTCTTTCAAAGAGGAGGCTCCGGCAAGGTACACATCGAGCTCTTCTCTCTTTTTATACATCGTTTTCTCCAGTATTTGAACTGAACTGTACGCAGTTGCAATCTCACGCTCGGTGTCTGTTATGTTTTTAAGGGTTTCGGATATTTTTTTTTCAATTATGTCGTAAGATCTCTGGGGCATCTTGCTTTCGGGCAGGTCAAACCGGAATTCGGTGTTGTTGTCACTCAGGATTGCAAAGTAAATCCTGCCGTTTGCCCGGTTTAGTACTTGCAATGGATATGTCTCTTCCCATTCGGGATTGAAGCTCTTTTCGGAAACTGTATACAAGTGGATATTGTAACCCAGCTCTTTGATCTTTGCCAGGTCATTCTGGTCGAGTACTCCCCATTGCCTGCTTTCTGTCAGTTCTTTCCTGAATTGTTCGAGCTCCTGTATGTGCTGCTCCCGACTGGTGAGGAGTGATTCGGCATTTTCCAGCAACACATAAGGATTGTCCCCAACATGATTTTCTGAACTTTCCAAAGAGGTAACAATTTCATTTGAAAGATTACTGTAAAGAGTTGTCAGCTCCTTTACGGTCTTTGAATACCTGTTGACCAATGAGTACAACTCCTTGGAAATATTGTCAAATGCCTTGCTTTCCCTTGTAATGTCTACTAAACCCAATTCCTGTATCTTTTCCAGGAATGGGGCCAGTTCTGTGTGAAACAGAATAAAGGAATATTTATCCATTTTAGTTATCATTCCCTGACTCCTCCTGCTGTCTTTTTTTTACTATTTTTTGGGATGCTTTGGAGAGATTCTCCTCGTCCTCCATAAAACGTTTGATTTTTAAAATAGCCTCCTGGTATCCCGGGATTTGTACCTTTTCGTACAGGTTGACTTTTTGGGTTGTCTTTTTGCGGGCATGGTCCAAGAGTCTCATTTTGGTTAGGTAGATTTCCGATTCTATCCCCAGTTGGGCCAAAGTTTTTAAAATCGAAATACCATCGTTGTACCATAACGGTTTTGTGAATAAATTGTATGGTGCCACTTCGTAAACAACCTCCCTGAGCACAGGGATCTTTATTCCTGCAATTTTGATTATATCCAGCTCAACATCCTTTACAGTAATCAGCCCTGGTTCGAACTCGTTCCATAATCCGGCAAGATAACCATATGAATCAAGGGTTTGTTCCAGTTTATCCATCAACTCTTCGGACTTGTCCTTGGCGCGCTTGACTTCAAACCTCAGAGCCGACTCCTTGTTCTTGAGGGTAGGGAGGGTTCTGATACGTACCTTAAGCTGTTTGTTAAGCTCGTTCAGGGATGTTTTATTGAATTGGAATTTAATTGCCATAATATGGTGTTATGAGTTCTTCCAGTATTTGTTGGTGATCTCTTCCTTGATACTTACCTCTGTTTTGCTGAAATATTTTCCAAAAAGCTCCCAGCCAGTGTCAAGCATCTCGGTAGTGTTTATGTTTACTTCAATTGAAAGGAGCCTTATGGAGTACTCTTTTGCAAAATCCAGGCACCTCAGGTCGTAATCACTCAGGTCAAAGCCGTTTTCCAGCTTGGTTTTTGCGTTTGCAGCGTCGGCGTAAAGCCTTACAGCAGCATTCATTACATGGTTGTGGTCCTCTCTTGTCTTTTTGCCGATTACCAGTTGCTTAAGCCTCGATAATGATCGGAAGGGGTCTACAATGACTTTACCCGTATCGGAGTCTTTCCTGAGGAAAAGCTGGCCTTCGGTAATGTAACCGGTGTTATCCGGAATTGCGTGGGTAATATCGCCTCCGCTAAGTGTGGTTACTGCAATAATGGTAATGGATCCACCGTCGGGAAGCTGTACTGCTTTCTCGTAAATCTTTGCAAGGTCCGAGTAGAGGGAACCAGGCATCGAGTCTTTTGACGGGATCTGGTCCATACGGTTGCTTACAATACTCAAAGCATCGGCGTAAAGGGTCATGTCTGTAAGCAGGACTAGTACTTTTTCGTTTTTATCAACAGCAAAAAACTCTGCAGCAGTGAGTGCCATATCCGGAATCAAAAGCCTTTCCACAGGAGGTTGTTCGGTTGTGTTTACAAAGCTTATGATTTTGTTGAGGGCGCCTGCATTTTCGAATACTTGCCTGTAGTACAGGTAATCATCGTTTGTAAGGCCCATTCCTCCAAGTATGATTTTATCAACATCGGCACGGAGTGCTACTTGTGCCATTACCTGGTTGTAGGGTTGGTCGGGGTCGGCAAAAAAAGGAATCTTTTGACCCGAAACCAATGTATTGTTAAGGTCTATACCGGCTATCCCGGTAGGGATAAGCTCGGAGGGTTGTTTTCTGCGGTATGGGTTTACCGAAGGACCTCCGATGAATCTCTTTTCTCCGTCGACCGAAGGGCCTTTGTCTATAGGATCACCGAAAGCATTGAAGAACCTGCCTGCAAGGTCTTCGCTGACGTTGAGCGCAGGTGGTTCTCCAAAGAAAATGACTTCGGAGTTGGTAGGGATGCCTTCGGTACCTCCGAAAACCTGGAGGGTGATCAGATCTCTTTTGATTTTTACAACCTGGGAAAGCCTTCCGTCAACAGTGGCAAGCTCTTCGTTAGTGACTCCCTGAGCTCTCAAGGCTACTGTTGCCTTTGTGATTGATTCAAGTTGGGTGTATATTTTTTGAAATGCTTTACTTGCCATTGTTTATCTCATTATTAAGTTGCTCAAGGTATTTTTCGAATTCTGCACTGTGGAACTCCGTATAGTTCATCTGGCGCAGGATATTGATCAGCTTTTTGTAGTAATTGCCACACTCTTCGAAATCTTCAAAATCGAATTCCTTTTCGCATATGTCCAGTACCAGGTTGAACATATAACTTTGTCTCTCCATCGGGCAATTTGCATCTATCTTGTCAAAGGCGTCTTGTTGCAGGATTACAAAGTCAATCAGTTCGGATTTCCAGTATTTCTTGTGGTAATCGAGAGGGACTCCGTCATCACCCAGGATATTTATCTGTTCGTAGGCCTCTTTTCCCCGGAGTACAATGTTTTTTCCACGGAAAACCCGCTCCACCCAGTCTTCGTCAATTTTGTTCTTGAAGTCCTCGACAATCTCGGGATATTCGAGGTATTTCGAATATGAATCAATGGGATCAACAGCAGGGTAACGTTTCCGGTCTGCCCTGTTTTGGGAGAGTGCAAAGAAACACCTGGCAGCCTTTTTTGTGGATTCAGTAACGGGTTCCTTGAGGTTACCACCTGCCGGGGATACTGTACCTATGAAAGTTACAGACCCGGTTTCTCCGTTGTTAAGGTTTACGATACCGGCCCTTGCATAAAAACTGGATATGATTGCAGGAAGGTCCATCGGGAAGGCATCTGCACCGGGCAACTCCTCCATACGGTTACTCATCTCTCTGAGAGCTTGTGCCCATCTGGAAGTACTGTCTGCAAGCAAAAGAACCTTGAGGCCCATTGACCTGTAATACTCACCTATAGTCATTGCCGTGTAGACAGATGCTTCACGGGCTGCCACAGGCATATTGGAGGTGTTGCAAATAATTGTTGTCCTCTCCATCAGCATCCTACCGCTGCGGGCATCAACTAGCTGGGGAAACTCCGTAAAGATCTCAACGACTTCGTTTGCCCTCTCACCGCAAGCAGCAAAAATAATGACATCAGCCTCTGCTTGTTTGGAGATAGCATGTTGCAAAACGGTTTTCCCGCTTCCAAACGGTCCCGGGATAAAGCCGGTCCCACCCTCGGCAATTGGGTTGAATGTATCTATTACCCTCACACGGGTCTCCATTATCCTGAATGGCCTGGGTTTGTCTATGTATTTTGTGATAGGAACTTTTACTGGCCACTTTTGCTTCATGGTCACTTTGTGGTCGTTGCCATTTTCGTCGGTAAGGATGGCAATAGTATCGTCTATTATGTATTGGCCGGCATCAACTATGGACTTGATTTTATAAGATCCTTCGAATGAGAAAGGTACCATGATTTTATGGGGTAACCATCCCTCTTTTACCTCACCTATCCAGTCGGCAGCAATTACCTCTTCTCCAACTTTGGCAATTGGTGTGAATTCCCATCTCTTTTCGGAATCCAGGGCTGCGGTGTATTCTCCCCTTGTGAGGAAAACTCCGTTCATCGTTTCCAGGTTGTTTTGCAGTCCGTCGTATATACTGGAAAGTATTCCGGGACCCAAATCAACTTCAAGCATATGCCCTTGGAATTCGGCTTTGTCTCCTGCACGTAAACCCCTGGTACTTTCGTATACTTGTACAAAAGCCTCTTTTCCTGTAACCTTTATTACCTCGGCCATGAGCTTTGTCCCGCCAAGGTCAATGAAGCAAATTTCATTCTGAGCAACGGGACCATCTACTTCAATGGTAACCAGGTTGGAGATAATCCCTGTAACTGTTCCTTTGGTTTTCATATATTGATTAGTAATTATTAGCTGGTTTGAATGTTCCTTTGACCTCGTCAACGAGTTGTTTGAAAATCAAAGCACCTTTTTTACGGTCAAGTTTGTTCCATCTTTTGACAATTGCAGCTTTGAGAAGGAACGAGAGTATTACGTTTATGTCAAAATA
>SABC01000199.1 GCA_009929175.1 Bacteroidia bacterium
GGTGTGGATGGGTCAGTCGAGGGTTCGTTCAATGGGATTGTGCAGGCGCAGGGTTATGCTTTCAAGTTGGTGAACCCGGATCTTGAGGTTTTTTGTGACGGGGTTTCGAAGTGGATTTTAAATGTTGCTGAGGGAGAACTTACAATTTTTCCGAACGATACGACTCAGGTGGACCTTGTGGAGAATCCTGTGGGGTTCCTCTCCTCGCTTAATAGTTCCAACAGCCAGTTCAAGCAGCCGGCAAAGGCTCAATTGACCAGGAATCCGTTGAACGGCCGGGAGATATGGTCAGTGGAGCTAACTCCCAAAAACCGCTATGCTGCCTATAAGAGCCTGACCGTTTGTATCGACAAGGAGAGTTTCCTCCCTTCTGTGCTGATGTACAGGAGTAACGATGGTAACAGCTATACTATCACAATAGAAAGCATCAAACCAACACCTGTATGGCCATTATCATTTTTCCAATTCCCGGCAGAACGTACAAATAGCCTAAACGTAACCGATTTACGCTAACGCTAAGGCAGCATCCCTCGGATAAATTAACATCTTGTTGAAGCTGTGCGCTTTGCGGCCTGCCAGCCGGGGTCCATCCCTCGGATAAACTAACATCTTGTTGAAGCTGTGTGTTTTGCGACCTGCCAGCCGGGGTCCATCCCTCAGATAAACTAACATCTTGTTGAAACTGTGTGTTTTGCGACCTGCTAGCCGGGGTCCATCCCTCAGATAAACTAACATCTTGTTGAAACTGTGTGTTTTGCGGCTTCTGCTGATTGTCAAACAATAAGATGTTCATATTTAACTAGCATGAAATAAAAAAAGCTGCCCTTTTATAAGAAGCAGCTTTTTTATTCTCTTTGCGTAATTACGCTTGTGCAACAGTTTCTTTTGGTATTACAGAAACGTATGATTTGTTGTCTGCTTTCTTGCGGAAAACAACAATGCCGTCTACAAGTGCTTGCAGAGTGTGGTCTTTACCCATGCATACGTTTAATCCGGGATTGTGCACAGTTCCTCTTTGACGAACCAGAATGTTCCCGGCTTTAGCGAATTGTCCGCCAAATAGCTTTACGCCTAATCGTTTACTGTGTGATTCGCGTCCGTTCTTCGAACTACCGACACCTTTCTTATGAGCCATAATCTAAAAATTTTACCGGATTAAAAATTAAGCAATGTTTTCAATTTGAATTTGAGTAAGGTACTGACGGTGACCGTTTTTCTTGGTGTAACCTTTACGGCGCTTTTTCTTGAATACGATTACCTTGTCTCCCTTTAGGTGAGTCAACACCTTTGCTGTTACCGTTGCTCCATCAATGTAAGGTGTTCCTACCTTCACAGATCCTTCGTTATCTAACAAAAGAACTTTGTCAAAGGTAATGGAGGCACCTTCCTCTGCTTTGAGACGGTGAACAAAGATCTTTCTCTCCTTCTCAACTTTAAATTGCTGTCCTGCAATGTCTACGATTGCGTACATTATAATAATTTTTTTAAAATTAACGACTGCAAGCGGCTTTTCCGAAAATTACGTACTCTGCTCTTATTCAATAGCTTGACAATCTTCTCTATAAATAATTTGGAGGGCAAATATATACAATATTTCCTTACCACCAAAATTATTTGAGATTGATCCCTCGGATAAATTAACAATTACTTGGTGTCTTGCGGTTTGCATCTTTCCGAGGGATGGATCCGGTCCCTAGGAGGTGTCCTGAGCCGTCGGGGGCAAATGCCGCGCGAAGTGCAACATCTGTTTTTGTAGCGGTTTGACGAAGAGTTTGCGGTTAACAGCCGAGGACTGTTTGACGACCGAAGGGAGGAGTTCCGCAGGCCCGCAAAAAACGAGGAAAAGAGCGTTAAACAA
>SABC01000065.1 GCA_009929175.1 Bacteroidia bacterium
AAGTTCAAGCCATTGCAGTAGAACATGAACGCGAAGATGTCTTTTGCTAGCAACAGCTGCGGATGATCGGTCTCAAAGTCCTCAATTCTCCAGATATCCTCAATCGACAGTGCTATCTCTCTTCTGCCTCCTTCCGGGATGATGTACTTGCCCCTTTTCGTTCCAAATGGATAATGCTTCTCGCTGATATATGCTGTCTCCCCCTCTTTGTTGTTGATCAATGCCCTGATGGTCCTCATGTACAGCCCTATGGTCGAGTCGGTGATCTCTGTTTCTCTCCAGAACGTCTCACATTCGTTGAAGAAGCTGGGTGTCAATTCCTCGAATTGTATGTTGACCTGGATATCAAGCTTGTTCTTTCCTTTCGATTTGTACTTGTTTTTCGTGCATAGTTGAATGAATTCTTCTTTCTCCTTTCTGTTCCGGAGTGTCTGGTAATATTTGAATCTTTTCAACGCATTCAGCGTGGTCCGATATATGGAAGCATTCCCTATGCTGTACTCCATCTCCAGCGATTCAATCTTTTTCTCAAAAGCTTCATTCACACTGACAGTCGTTCTATTGTTCAATATGGCATCCAACGCTTCAAAGGAAAATGAGTTGTTTACTACAACTCAAACACCGGCTATATCCCTAAAGAACCTCCTTTGAACTAAAAGTCTAAAACAATGACCGGCTCAACCGAGAACGCTGCACAGCTATCGTTCAGAAACAAACCAGGGCCCCTTTTACATCGCATCAACGGAAGTATAAGTTATACTAAACGCAAATACACAAATATTTCGGAATATGAAGTATTTGATCCAATTGCCGATATTTTTGTGCCTGTACAAGAAAGGTATTATGGTTTAGATTACATTCAAAAAATCATAAATATTGGTGCCGGATACAACTACAATGGGAAAAAAACAAGATTAAGCGCAAGACTCTCTGTCAACAACGAAGTCAACAGAGGTACATACAAGAGTACCGGAAACACACCTCTGCACTATAACAGATGGCAGTTGAGCCCAAGTTTTGGGCTCTCATATAGCTTGAGCAGACTGATCCTGTTAAGCTCAGGATACGAGCTTAGGACTGTTAGACCAGATATTGACAAACTCAACCCATATGCAGACTACAACGACCCTATGAATATTGTGAAAGGTAATCCTATGCTTGAGCCCGAAAAATCTCATAATATCAGATTAAGTGCCAGCTATGGAAGACAGCCTCAAACAAAGGGAATAATGAAAATAGAACTCCTTTTATCTTCAATCAACAATGCAATAGAGCAACTGGTAAGTACCGACAGTGAGGGAGTCAGTACCACATCATACTATAACCTTGGTAAATTAAAAAAAGCCTCTCTAAACATCCTGCATATGCAACCTGGGATTTTCAAATGGCTGGATTTTTGGCAAATGGGGCAGTACAACCATTTCAGCTATGACAGTTCGAATCCTCAGGTGGGTACCCGAAAAACACATTCTTTATCCTATGATTCCGGTATACGACTAACCTTGCTGCCTGTTACCGAATTATCCATTAATTATATGATTAGTACAAATATCGAGAGTGCTCAAAGTCAAAAAATGAATTTATACCATTCTTTGAACATTAGTCTATCACAAGTTTTGATAAAAGGGAAGCTTTATGGGAGCCTCTCTTTAAAAGACCCTTTCAAGTATCACAGGTATCTCACCAAAGTAATTGGAAATGATTATTTTCGTCAGACAATACAGAATGAACAACGAGGATACATAGTGGGAATTTCTCTCCGTTGGAATTTTGGCCGTTTTAAAGAAAGAATAGATGGAGAAACTGTTATATCCAATGACAGGACAAGGGCAACAATAGAAAACAAGCTTCCCTGATATTGCAGATAAGGAGAGTCAGAATTTACTGCCTTTCCTTTTTTTATTGAGGAATTTCACAAATTCAGGAGTGTCAATCACCTCGATTTCGTTGCAAAGCCCAAGGGCAAAACGTCCTATCCCTTCATAACTGCACACTACATCACTGTAAATATACTCCGAATCGGAGATTCTCTCTGTCTTATCACAGGTGAGCGGATACTCTTCGTTCAAAAGATTGGCAGCAACCATCGACAACCTCAGCTTAACCGGATAGGCCCTGGTCGAAGAAAATCGGAATGCATCGGTTATTATTTTTTGGTGTTTCGCTGTACTCTGCCACTCTTGGCCAGTCTCTTCGACTTCGCCTATCCTTGCAATTTTGAATGATTTGCATGAACCGCTGGCTATCTCATAACAGAGTATATCCACCATGTTCACACCAAACTGGATTGGTTCCACCAGCCTGTCCGATACTTTTCCGCTGTGGGATGAACGATATTCCCTGAGGATCACTTGTTTTTCGCAAGCAATGGAATCCAGCAACCTGTTTACGATTGTCCTTGTTTTATCATTGACAACAATATCTGCGACCTTCTTGTAATCATACAAAGAGTAAAGTTTGCTTTTGATCCCGTTCACAGCCGGATTAAGCGGATCCAGCGCCTCCACTGCCCTTTTTAGCACATATGCCTCCTCTTCGGTAAAATAGACCAGGTCGGCAATGGTCCGGAAATGGCGGGACTCTTTTGCAAGACTTACAAAGCCATCCTGTTTGTTGACAATAAATCCTACCGACTCAAAAGTATCTATGTATCGGTAAACACTCCTCGGAGAGATTGCAAGTATCTCCGAAAGCTCTGCTACCGTGTATTTTTTGTGTTTATCGGTCATCAGTTGCATTATCCTGAGCAATCTTTTGAGTTTTGGCTGGTCCATGATTAAATTATTTTACTGTTTGCTAAATTAGTCATTTTTGGGTTACTTTGTGTAAATTAACAGAATGACCGAAATCCAAAATACCATGGCCCTGTTCGGGGTCACACAGGAAGATCTCAACCAAATTGTATCCGCCGCATTATCCAGAGGAGGTGAT
Source organism: Bacteroidia bacterium (assembly GCA_009929175.1). Lineage (GTDB taxonomy): Bacteria > Bacteroidota > Bacteroidia > Bacteroidales > UBA932 > Bact-08. The sequence goes on from SABC01000065.1 coordinate 2,932, forward strand.
TACGCCGACCTCTATTTTGAATTAAGCACTGCAAACGAAGTGTCACTTCGCGATGGAGAAGTTAATGCCGCAGGCACTCATATCGATTACGGAATGGGTGTCCGGGTACTTTCGGATGACAGGACCGGTTATGCATATACAGAGGTAACCAACCTTAACGAGATGCTCAAGGCTGCCAAGGCTGCAGCTGCAATAGCAAACCATCCTTCGGTCAGCATTGCCCACCCGGCAAACGTCACCCGATTGTTTGTTCCGGACGGCAAAGGTTATTATCCGGCAAAACAAACATGGGAAGAGATTTCCCTCTCTGTGAAAATTCCATTTTTGCAGAATCTGAACGACCAAATATTCTCGTTGGACCCCAGGGTGAACAAAGTGATGGCTCGGATATCGGATTCCGATAGTACAATCCTCTTTTTCAATTCCGAAGGGATTTTATGCATGGATAAGAGGCCTATGATGTCGGTGGTTGCAACATGTATAATGGAAAGTGGAGGCAAAGTCGAAAACGGCAGCAGTTCAAGAAGTTTTAGGGCTGGATTTGAATTCCTCACCGATGCCCTTATAAAGGAAATCGCCCGGGATGCTGTCGGTAAAACCTCATTCCTATTCGATGCAATCAGGCCCAAGGGGGGCGAAATGGCCGTGGTGATGGGAGCCGGGAGTTCGGGAATCCTGCTCCATGAGGCTATCGGACACGCTTTCGAGGCTGACTTCAACAGGCTCAACACTTCCATTTTTTCCGACAAGCTAGGGAAAACTATATGTTCTAAGGAAATCTCCGTAGTGGATGACGGCACTATACCATTCAACCGGGGGTCGTTGAATTTTGATGACGAAGGAATCCCTTCGCAAAAAACCTATATGGTCAAAGAGGGGGTACTAACCTCCTATCTCCATGACAGGATTAGTGCAAAGTACTACAACACCTCCCCTACCGGCAACGGGAGGAGGGAATCTTTCCGTTACATGCCCCTTCCGCGTATGAGGGCTACCTATATGGAAAATGGAAAGAGTACCAGGGATGATATCATATCCACTGTCAAAAAGGGGATTTTTGCAGAGAACTTCAGCAATGGTCAGGTACAAATTGGTGCCGGTGATTTTACCTTTTATGTAAAATCGGGCTACCTGATAGAAAACGGCAAATTGACCCGTCCGGTAAAGGATATCAATATAATCGGCAACGGGCCTGAGGCACTGGCAGGAATAGTTGCAGTAGCATCCGACAGCATTATAGACAATTCTACATGGACCTGCGGCAAAGAGCAGTATTGCCCGGTCTCATGCGGGATGCCTTCGGTATTGGTTAATAAACTCACAGTGGGTGGAGACTAAACAAACATAAACAGAGTGGATAAAACAGAGATAAATAAAGTGACAAAAACAGGCCAAATCAACAGGGAAGAAAAAACCCAGACAGACAGCATGTCTTGCAGCAATCTGGCAAATACAGCGTTGGAAATGGCAAAAAAAGCCGGCTGCAATGCGGCTCGTGTCACAATCAGTGCAAACACACAGAGCGTTTATAACGTGAGGGACAACAAAATGGAGAGGATCCACCGGGCAACAAGCTCATCTATTTACCTGCAACTCTTTTCCGATGGCAAATATGGCACATTTTCAACCAACAGGATGGGGACAGGTGAGCTGGAAAGCTTCATAAAAAAAGCTGCCGGAATCACCAGGTTGCTGGCTCCTGACATTCACAGGAATTTGCCAGATCCATCTCTTTATTACAAAGGGAACAACGAAGATCTTGAACAATTCGATCCTTCTATCAATACACTTGACCCGTTAGACAAAAGCAAAATCGCCTATGATTGTGCCGCCGAAATTTATAAATCCGACCCACGTATCCTTTCGGTTAACAGTGAATTCGGGGATATTGACGATTTCCTTTATATTGCCGACTCCAACGGGTTTAAAGGGGAAAGCCGGCAAAGCTCTTTCTCCCTTAGCTGTGAATGCTCTGTTAAGGACAACGGAGATGCCCGTCCCGAAGGTTGGTGGTACGAAAGTTCGCTCTTCCTTGACTCCCTGGCAAAAGAGGGTGTTGGGAAAAAATCATTGGAAAGGGCATTATCCCGGTTGAGCCCTGTGAAGATGAAATCGGGCAAATACAACATGGTACTTGAAAATACTGTCTCATCCAGAGTGGTGGCACCTATCATTTCGGCTTTGAACGGTGCTTCAATACAACAAAACAACTCTTTCCTCAAAGACAAGGCGGGGAAAAAGGTATTCCATTGTAAATTCCAACTGGTCGATATACCCCACACAAAACGGGCAGCTGGTTCCAGGTACTTCGACAGTGAAGGAATTGCCACCAAACCCATGAATATAATAGAAAACGGGATAGTAAACACCTATTTCATTAACACCTACCATTCGAATAAGCTTTCCCTTCCCGTAACCATCGAAGGTCCATCGGTACCTATATGCAGATTTACCGGGAGTGCCACAGGGGAGAGTCCGGCCCAAAACCTTTCCGACATCCTAAAATTATGTGGTAATGGAATACTTGTCACAGGATTCAACGGAGGTAACAGCAACAGTTCTACAGGGGATTTTTCTTTTGGAGTACAAGGTTTTTGGTTCGAAAATGGAATCATAAAACACCCTGTAGGCGAAATGAACATCACCGGTAACATCATTACCTTGTGGAACAGTTTAATTGCAGCAGGGACCGACGCAAGGGAAACCGGACGATGGCTTATCCCTACCCTGGCTTTCGAAAATGTAAACCTGAGCGGATTATAAAAAACCTATGAAAAAACCTAACTTGATTATCTCCCTCACTCCTGTCGTTGTCCTTATTGCAATAATATTTGCCGGTGTAAGGATGTTTGGGGAGGATGTAACTTCGGGGCCTTCCCAGATCGCACTTATTTTTACTGCTGTATTGGCATCCATCATTTCAATCTCCTATTTGAAAGTTCCATGGGAAAAGCTGGAAGCCGGTATGATGGATCATCTTACAAAGACAGGACCTGCGGTCTTCATTTTACTCATGATTGGCGCCCTGACAGGCTCATGGATGATCAGTGGTGTTGTCCCGGCCATGATCTATTACGGCCTTAAGATCATCAGCCCTTCTGTTTTCCTGCTGGTTGCATTCCTGTTGTCGGGAATGGTCTCGGTTATGGCTGGCAGTTCATGGACCACCATTGGCACAATTGGTGTGGCAATGCTCTCTGCCGGGCAAATCCTGGGATTCCCTGCTCCATGGCTTGCCGGTGCTATCATTTCGGGGGCATATTTCGGAGATAAGATCTCTCCCCTCTCCGACACCACCAACCTTTCGGCCTCCGTAGCCGGAGTTGACCTTTATGAGCACCTCAAATATATGCTCATCACAACCATTCCAGGCTTTGTACTTTCTGTTATCTTCTTTACAATAGTGGGCTTTGTACTGCCTGTGAATAATTCTCTCAATGTAGATCAACAGCTTGACATGATATCCTCCACGTTCAACATATCCCCATGGCTGTTACTAGTTCCTGTATTTACAATCGGAATGATAGTAAAGAAAGTATCCCCTTTCATAACACTTTTTAGCTCTGCATTGCTTGGAGCTGTTGTAGCATGCCTGTTCCAGCCACAAATTTGCGAGCAAATATCTCCAGACAATATGTCAAAAGGGGCTACATTCCTTTACTCTTCCCTAAAAATGCTCTCTTCTGAGGTGACAATCGAAACCGGGGATGCTATGCTCAACAACCTTACCTCCACCAGCGGGATGTCCGGAATGCTCAACACCGTTTGGATAATCCTTTGTGTTGTAACATTCGGAGGGGTTATGGAAGCCAGCGGGATGATACAGACTATCACTGAGAAGATGATGTCCCTTATGAGAAACACAGTGAGTCTTGTAGGCTCAACGGTAGGTACAACCATCTTCTTTAACATGACCCTTTCGGACCAATACATGGCCATTTTGCTGCCCGGCAAAATGTTTTCCGAAACTTACCGCAAACTTGGTTATGAGCCAAGATTGCTGAGTCGCACATTGCAGGACTCGGCAACTGTCACCTCAGTATTGGTACCCTGGAACACATGTGGTGTGGTTCAGGCAAGCGTGCTTAATGTTGCCACCCTGGCATATCTGCCATACTGCTTTTTCAACCTAATAACTCCCGTAATCACCATTATTGTAGCAGCTACGGGGTACAAGATCAAACGCCTTAAAAAATTAGCATAATATTTGCATATAACCACTTTTTTTAATCAAATTATATTATCCATGGAAATAGGAAAAAACACAGTTGTATCACTTTCATACACACTAAAAGTAGAAGGAGACGTTATTGAAACCGTCAATGCCGACAATCCGCTCAAGTTCATATTTGGGACAGGCTACCTTCTACCTAAATTCGAAGAGAACGTCCAAGGCAAAACCGTTGGCGACCCTTTTGAATTCAAGCTATCTGCAAAAGAGGGATATGGCGAGGTAAACCAAGATGCCATTGTTGAACTCCCCAAAGATATGTTCATGGTAGACGGCTCCATAGAGGAGGGTCTTTTGACCGTAGGCAACGTATTGCCGATGCAGGATTCCGAAGGAAACCGCCTTCAGGGTACGATAGACGAAATCAAGGACCAAGTGGTCGTAATGAACTTCAACCACCCTCTGGCCGGTTCGGAATTGCACTTCAAAGGAGAAGTTGTAGAGGTTAGGGAGGCTACCTCCGAAGAGATGATGCAGGGACTTTTTGGCGAAAAAGCCTCATCCTGCGGAGACGGTGGCTGCTCGGGTTGCTCGGGTTGCTAACATCAAACTCATTGAAATTAAAAAAAGGCCGGCAAATTGCCGGCCTTTTATTGTATCCAATGGTTGTTATTTCAAATCATTGTTGTAGTCTGTCTCTTTCACAGGAATCTTCCATACCCATTTGTTGTTTTCATTAGGCTGGATGGTTACAGCAAGGGTTGCCTGGAAGTTTCCACCGGCAGGATGAGCTTTCCTTACAATAGGATCGCCCCATCTTTTGTGGTCAAACCAGTCAAATCCTTCGCCCCACAGTTCAATTGCGCGGTACTTCTTGATTTCGTTAAGAAGAGCCGTTCCGGTTTTGTCGCAGGTGTAAAGAGGGTCCCTTCCACTACCTTGGTTCAAAGCAATCAGTGCATTCTGTGCACCTGTAGGATCACTCAAGAAGTGTTTGGCCTCTGCCTCAATCAGGTACATCTCCGAAGAGCGGAAGTGGTTGAGGTTACCTACACCCGGAAGGTCCTCGGCTGCAATCTTGAATTGCATGTAAGCGTAGACTTTTGCTGTAGAATAAAGGGCAGGGAAAAGAGAAAATGCCTTTTTATACAACGGAGAGTTGGTAGCTGCCTCGCCTGTGGTGGTGGTATAGGCCATTGCTTCGGGGTCCAGGAAAAGACCTTTTCTGATATCGGAGGCAGGAATCTGGTTGTAAAGTTCCCTGCTGATACATTTAGGATAGGTCCTTACCGCACTTGCACTTGAGTTGTAAGCAATATAAGCCTGGTAAGAGTAGAAATACAGGGTTTCGTCGGATGCACCGTAGCTACTCCAGATCCACTCGCTGGTGGGTGTGAAGAAACCTGCCTTGTATGCAGCGTTGTTCATCAACGGATAACCGTTCCTTGCATTCTGAGCCATTGTTACAGCTTTGCCGTAATCTTCACGGGTAAGGGCAGCCCTGGCATAAATTGCATAAGCAACGTTTTTGTCGGGATCGTAATTGTTGTTACGGGTTTTTCCCGAAGCAGTGTACAGGGCAATAGCCTCATCAAGGTCGTCGTATACCTGTTTGTAAACCTCTGCAAGGGTAGAGAGGGGAATATCACCGGTAGATGTGTCCAGGCGAAGTACAACACAATTGGATGAACCATTGTTGGACTCTTTCCATCTCTCTCCGTAAAGCTGGGACAACATAAAGTAGCTGTACGCCCTGAATGTAAGTGCCTGTGCTTTAATGAAGTCTTTCTCGGCCTGAGGACCCTCGGCATCTTCGATATTGACGATGATTGCGTTCGCATTACCAATAATCATGTAATAGTAGTACCATGGATAGTACAGGTAAATACTGGTAGTATTCTCCATGTAAGTAAAATTGATAATCGGTGCCCAACCTGGAAGGTTTACATAAAAATGGTTTCCGGGGTAGTTCCCGTAGTACATCTTGATGGTTCCCTCACCGTTGAAACCTTGGGAGCCCAAAAATTGCCTGGTCATGAGTTTGTTGATACCATTGATGGCCAACGCTGCATTTTTGGTGGTTTCAAAAATCGTAGGGGTTGCTGTACTTGATGTTGGTTTTGTATCGAGGTAATCCTTTTCACATGCTCCTAAAAGCACCAAACCAACTAAGACTAAAAATATGTTTCTTATTTTCATCATTCTAAATAATTAATTTTTGGTTATAGCCTGATATTCAGCCCTAATGAGAACACCCTGGCGGTAACGAACGCGTTGTTGTTTATACCGGAGAAAGCTTGTTGAGGGTTCATACCTTGAAGTTTGGTCATTGTGGCCAGGTTATCAACCGAGAAGTTTACAGATAAACCACTCAGGTCCATCTTATCGGCTAATCTCTTTGGAAGGGTATAGCTCAAAGCAATGTTCTTGATTACAAAATAAGAGGCATCAATCAACCAACGGGTTGATTCAACATCATGATACTGGCTCAATCCATAATCAAGAGAAGGAATTCCGTTTGGATCTACCCTGTTGGCAGAAGTTTCGGTAATGCCCGAAGGTACACCGTTCCATGCATTTTTCACATCTTGGTGGATTGCACTTGCATTGGCAGTAACAGACATCAGGCTGCGGTAAGA
>SABC01000200.1 GCA_009929175.1 Bacteroidia bacterium
GTACAGCCTCCACAGATTTATACGGTTAATGTTAACGTGACTCCGGTAGGCACGGGAGTCGTAACTCCTACCAGCGCCCAAGTGGAATCAAACCAATCTATCATAATCCAAACAACGGCAAATGCAGGTTATCAGTTTTCTCACTTTACTTCCTCAGATAGTTCTATGTTACCGGATGGGGCCGGTAATTTAAACGTTACAGGTGATGTCACTATTACTGCACACTTCAGTCTGCTTCCTGCGGAGGAAGGTTACCAATACGGTTTATTGGGGGAATACTATGATGATGCAACACTAGAAAACGAGAGTGCTTTGAGAATGAGACGTATTGACTCTAATGTTGCCTTTAACTTTGGTTATGAAACTCCCACACCTGTTATTGAACCCGACTCTTTTTCAATCCGATGGACAGGCTATATAAAACCCTTAGTATCGGGGAATTACACTTTTAAAACATATTCTGATGACGGGGTTAGACTGACAGTTGACGGAACTCAACTGATAGACAATTGGGGCCTACTCAATTTGGAATTTAGCACTTCAGACACTCCCATGTATTTAGAAGCAGGCGTGAAATATCCCATTCTTGTTGAATATCAACAGCTCCCGTTATATGCTGCCATGTTCCTATTCTGGGAATCCGAGAATACACCAATGACCATCATACCGGAAGCCAACTTCTTGGTGGAGTCCGAAATATATGAAGAGTATATTACGCCCAAGTATTATAATGATGTGCCAAAACAAGGAACTGGTTTTACTAATGTCTTCTATGAAACGGACGGTTTGGGAAATATCAACTACAGTACAAAGTACGAAACTGTAGATCAAATTTACTATTCTTGGTCCCAAGGAGCCCCGGGCGATATCACTTCGGATACTTTCTATGGAGAAATGGATGGGTATCTGGAGGCAAAATTTACAGAAGATATTACGCTCCAATTTTTGGTAGACGATGCATTAAAAGTATGGGTAAACCAAGAATTGGTTATCGACCAGTGGGATTGGAATAATCAGTCGGTTTATTCCTATACCTTCCCGGCTACAATAGGAGAAAAGTATCAGATTCATATTGAATATGCCGACCTTGGTTTAGGCGCTTCCATATGGATGTTATGGGAAAGCAATTCCTTGGGATATGAACCTGTTCCCAAATCGGCTATGTACCCGTTGGTTGACTGAACGATTAAAAAAAAGACCCTCAAATGATGTGCCCCCCAAAAGTGAGACTTTGGGGGGCAGTTCAATATTGTGAGCCCTTTTTATTGGTGTAAATCAAGGTGCCTCTTGATGTAATTACTCATAAAGTATGTACCCTCCTGTCTGCCCCGGGATACTCAAAAGCATGATTGGGCTGCATACACAGTGAATAAATCCCCCTTCCTTCAACTCCAAATTGTAAATGGTGGACTCTTCCGAAGTGTGAATAATTAAATCGAAATCCGGATTTCCATTTTGCAAATCCGTTGCTATCAAAACAGCCATCTTGCCATTTTCCCCATAGGTAATCTCCTTCACCACCCCACTATGAACCGCATATTCGTCGTCATACCAGATTACATGGTTCTTATCAATTTCCAGCCCCTTGTCCAATATAACGGGAAAGAATTCGGCCGGTACCATGGTTCGGTTTTCTACCAACGCAGGAGCATGACTCAAAGATGTGGGTGCCATCTTATTCTTAAAGTAGGAATTCTCACCAATGGTAATCTTTGTCCACTGTGCATCCTTTGATATTTCCACAGACCGACTTGCTCCATCCCATTTCACCGCATACCCCATCTCCTCTAGCATGGCTCGCAGTGGAAACATAGTAATCCCGTTAATCTCTTGGGGAACCACATCAAAGTTGA
>SABC01000201.1 GCA_009929175.1 Bacteroidia bacterium
TTGCTTGAGATCATCACTTTTGCACTGGAACGATCGGTTGAAGGTGCAATGGAAATCTCAATGGTGATCTTCCTTACCCGCTTTGAATCAGTGGAAGGATCCCTGATGTTTGAAAGCACTTTTTGCCATTCCCTGGCAAACTGTTCCTCTGCCGATCCGTTGTTGAGATCCGAGAGGGCTGTCACATCCTTGAAAGCCATAGTAGTCGTCCTTTGTTTTGAGATAGCCCGCCTTATATCAGGCTGATGGAACTGTCAGGATTTGAACCTGACACAGGGGAAAAAGGTTTGAAAACACCCTATAGGGGCCTGCCCCAAGCTCCGTAAACGGGGTGGTTGCGCCACCCCTGAACGTCATGCTTAGAACCACATTTGTCATTTCATTGGGTGCCTCCTTTTTTTGAACGAATAAGAGCAATGCTTCCAGGTATTAGGGCCTGGAACCCTTGTGCTGCATTCATGATCCCACTCACGAATGCAGCTATAATTCAGGCATTACCCATGCCGTATGAAACTCATGTCCTTTACGCGCGTCTCTGGAAAGCGCCATTGGTTGCCGCATTTCTTGGCTTCACATTTTCCGGTCAAGGCCATACGTGTAAGGGTTGACCTGTCAATCTTGCATATTGCGGCGGCGGCATTGGTCGTTATCCAGGATTCCTTATGGGGAATTGGATAGGATAGCTTTGCTTCCAGATCATCAAGCTTCTGAGATAGCAGCGTAATGATCTGCCGTAACTCTCTGATTTCATCCCTGGCTGCTTGCATTTGTTTCCGCCTTGCTTACCTGCTGCTCAAGGAGAAAGGCTATGGTCTGATTACGGGACCATTGCTTTTCTTTGGATACCTTCTCAACCAATCTCAAGGTTTTGGCAGGTATTCTTACAGAAAAAAGTTTGGTTTCGTGTTTCTTTTGGTTCTTTATGTAACACACAATAACACACTGTAACACAAAGGTCAACAATTTATTTTACCTTTTGTGCTGGTATATTGTGTTCTCAGAGAACACATGCTATATTGGTGTCATAAAGGGGGCTTTATATGTCGGAAGATGTTCCAAAAAAGGAACCAACAAAAGTTTTTTCTATCCGTATCACCCATGATCTGTATGATCGCATCAGCGCTTTGGCTGCCAAGGAACATAGGGATAAGAACGGACAGATAGTACATTACCTGGAAAGGGCAATTGAACTGGAAGAAAAGGAAAAGGAAATTCTAGGTCAGAAAGAGACTGAGATTATCAGTTCTCTGAACCAAGAAAAACCACTCACTCAGAAAAAGGAGAAAATCTCCTAACTTTCCCAAGGGTACCATATCATAGAAAAGTAGCCCCTAGAAATGAATTGGTTGGTAATTTCGGGATAAGTTTAGAATTTCTACCTGGAAGGAGAAAAGAAAATGAACGGGCCGACTGTAACAGGGATGATCGCATTGTTGTCCATGGTACTGGCAGCATTCGGGCTGCCTGCCGGGATATTCGTACTGATCAGAAACAAGGTAAAACCAAACAGTGATCACACCATTTCAAATAGGATAATCAAGGGAGTGTTTTTGTTTCTTGTAATGATAACGGCTGTATCTTCCTTGCCTCTGCTTTTATCGGGAAGGATTTGAATTTGGTACCAATAGTGGTGCCGGCTTTGGTACCACTTGTTTGATATATATTGCACGTATTGCATTGGGCTGGCAGGGAAATAAGGCAATATTTGCACGTAAATCTTGTTTTGCATGTAGAGTTGCACGAACGCTCAACACTTCCAAGCTGAAGAAGCGGGTTCGACTCCCGTAGGGCGCTCTAGAAAGAACCTCTTACATTGCAAGAACTTATAAACCCACACAATTGCGTGTGGGTT
>SABC01000202.1 GCA_009929175.1 Bacteroidia bacterium
TTGCGCGATCTCCCTTTCAGGAAATCGCTTATTATAGCAACAACAGGTATTCTCCGATAACAATAATACTATATCAAAACGAATAACGGTAAACAAGTACCAATAATAAAAATATTTACGAATATTTTAGGGTGGGTAGTTTTATGTGTATGGAGTTATATATAGAAGTATGGCTGTATCGTTACAGAGGTGTTTGGAGGGATATACAGGCAGCAGGCATAATAAAAGAAGACCTTTGTGAGGAGGTCTTCTTTCTTGTAATATGCCTTGCCCTTGCTTTATCGAAACTATTCCCCAATGTTAATATAAGGACATTTATAGGGGTATCATATAGGGGTATCATGTAAAAAGAACATAAAGTAGATACGCTGCGGCACTAAAAAAGGTCCAGGCACATACCGGGGCCCTCTTTGATCGAAAAATACCGTATTGTTATTTATAGCTGTTTTTTACTTCCTCAAGCCATTCTATGTCGTTTTTACAGCGCTCCTTATAGAGGTCAAACACCGTATGGCCGTCGTTGTTTCTTATGGACAGATCCGCTCCGTCATCGATCATTTCCTCTATATCGTCCATCCAACTTCTTTTCGCAAGATACATAATGGGCGTGTATCCGTTGTTGTCTTTTGCGTTGATATCGGCGCCTGCCTTAATCAGCGCCCGCATAACATCATACGATCCATCCTGGGCGGCATAATGGAGGGGCGTCTGCCCGTATTTGTAACATTTGAGATTCACATCCGCACCCGCTGCGATCAGCGCTTCGATAATGTCGGTGTCGGTATAGTTCAGGCCGGCAGCTGTGTGCAGCACAGATTCTTCAAAAACACTCTCCTGGTAATTGATATCAGCCCCAAGCGCGGCGTAATGTTCGATATCCTCGACGGTTATTTCCCCTGTTGTAGCTGCTGTACCCATAAGCATGACAAACTCTTCACTTAAGCTTTCCTTTGCCTTGTCCACAATAACTCCTCCTGTCTATTTATGGTTCTTGTTTAAATATAGGGAGTGGAATACAGGTAAACAAAAAAGGAGCCATAAAGGATTACCCTCAGATAGCCACCGTTATATCTTTACAGAGGTGTTCGGAGGGATATATGAGGTTGTCAGCATAAAAGAGGGAGGCCCTATAGGACCTCCTTGTCTGTTTGAGGGATGTATTTATATTCTGTCGCTATAAGGCAGAGACTTTATGTAGCCTTCCATATACTGCCAGTCCGGAATGTACCCGTCTTCGGAGTACGCCTTGTCAGGGTCTATGACCGGGCTGCCGTCCGGATTATACTGGATTGGGAGCTTGATCATGGTTTTATTCATCAAATCCATCTGCCATTTGCGTCCATAGCAGTATTTGTATTGTTCCCGCCGCAGTATTGCGCATATAAATAGCGCCGTATATTGGTTAAAGACTGCTGTATTGTTTTTACAGTACAAGACATTGACATCGCCACTTGCCCAGAACGGCTTCTGTTGGTAGAACGCTTCGCCAATAGAACCATTGCAGCTCAATGAGATTGTATTGCCATCATGAATCGGCTTTTGCCCTATGTAATTTGAAATGCCGTTATTGGAGCTAATAGCTCCAATATACGGCGTGTCGCCTTCGGTCTGGTCTTCCAAATTAAGCTGCTTACCTTTCTTTATGTCAAATAAATCTCCTACCTTGAAATCCCCCCATCCCTGTATATTCAGATCCACAGCAGACTGTTTGGAAACATTGCTGCTTATCGGCTTGCAATTCAGGGACTTTATGTAGTCCTCCATATACTGCCAGTCGGGAAGATAGCCGTCGTCGGAGTACACTCTGTCAGGGTCTATGACCGGGCTGCCATCTTGGTTGTGTTGAACTGG
>SABC01000066.1 GCA_009929175.1 Bacteroidia bacterium
GAACAACGCCCCTGCCTCTGCTTCCTCTTTGGTGTACTGCCTAGCGTCCCACGGATTGGCCATCCAAGACCATTCGGAAAAGTAACCATCTGTCTCAATGCTCTTAATCACGTACATTGTTTTATCTCCTATCTAATTACATTATATCACATCATTTACTGCCTGTCAATACCTTTTTAGGAATAATACGGCCTACTTTTCGGAAATGTCGTAGCACGATGTGTTTCTACAAACACCCTAATCACTCCATCACCGTTTAAATTCTCAATAGGTTCATGGCCTGCATTGTACTCAGCCCAAGCATATGCACGTTCTTCCCATTTCCTCCATGCTTCCTCTTCAGTAGCACATACGATACTCTTTTCAATAGGGATGCCGTAGTTATACCACCAGCCGCCCTCTTCCGGCCCACCATACGCCCTGCCACATTCATACGTGTTCACATACCAGTATTTGTTTCGTGCCATTTACGTTTCCTCCCCTATCTAATTACATTCTACCATATCATTTACTGCCTGTCAATGCCTTTTTAGGAATTATTTTTCCAGTACTATAATGAATGCGAATCCTTCTCACTACATTCTTTTTTGTAAACAATACCTGCTTATCACCTACAACGCAATCCCTTACCACAATCTTGTACGGGTAAATCCTTGTTTTTGCAAGTGTCCTTGCGTCCTCTTCCGTAAACCAATGATGCAACTGCTCAAGGGACTTACAAGCACAGTATTCATTCGGTGCTATGAATCGACCGATGCCTGTATCATTCAGCGGGTTAGGGTACTGACTCATATCATGATAACTGTCGTCCTTGCCGTGTGACAGTCTTTCCATAAAAGTGAAGGCACTTCTATCAGCATGTTGGTCAACATGTTCCATCCGGTAAATAACCATTTACGTTTCCTCCCTTATCTAATTACATTCTACTACATCATTTACTGCTTGTCAATACCTTTATGAAAAATAATTAAATTTTTTTAATACTGATTATATCTTGACTTTTTCATGAAATACCATTATAATGGTAGTAAGGAGCACATTTTGCACATAACTATTACAACTGTATCAGTTACGTCTTATGTCATAAGTTTCAGTAAGAAATAAAAGCCTCCCGAGTGACCAGCTCAGGAGGCAAAGAAAATAAGGATAGAACAACATGCAAGGCAATATGAGGAATGACACAACATGCCATCCCCTATAGTGTCTTAGCTATATCGCAAACCCTTTGTTGTTGCCCTCTTCAATCAATGGGTACACCGCAATGTATGCTTCCATGCCTTCATAGGTTTTCTTCAATTCATCCCTACGTTGTCTGGCACCTTCCATCCAACCGAACACACCATAGCAATCAACGATACCTGCATAGCCCGCCATTACAAGATATACCGTCCTCATACTTCCTCCCATTACTGAATATACATCGGATGTATTTTCACTTGTGCATACCCTTCAATGGCATGAAGCTCCTCTGCATCCTCCAATGCCTTCTTCTCTGAATCGAAAGCATTCACAATCTCCCAAGTACCCTCAATCATAACCATAGTAATATATACCATCATATTGGCCTCTCCTTGCAGTATAATTATATGGGTCGAATACTACCTCTTTGCAAGTTCTTTCAATTCCCTATTGACGTCACCCCAATATGAGGAACCTTCCTCAGTATCAGACCAATCAAAGGAATTGATAAGGGTTGGTTCATCAAGTACCTCAAGGATATATTCCTCATCATATCGTGAAATGTACTCCTTGTAAGCCCTTGCAAACTTCTGTGCCACTTCTTGTTTCATGTAAGTGGTGCAATGCTTGTCAGAAGAATACACTGCATCATCCCTCAGATACTGGAATTTGCCGGCTTCCTCATAGGAAACACCCCCGCGTGAGCGGGGAATACACTGACATATAGTAGCACACCATCCTAGATTCCGCTATGGATAGTGTTAATACTTATTGCTTATCCTGCTCTAATCTTTCAAAAATCAATTGCATACCATCAACCAGTGCGATACTTTTCTTAGTATCGCCTAACCCCCAAATCTTGTAGTATGGGGGTTTCGTGATTCTTTGCATAACCAAAAGACCTGAGTTAGGAGGACAACTGTCAAAAAGGTAATTGATTACCTTTTCTGCTACAGAATCTTTTATTCCCGCCACAAAAACGTTGGCTCGTGGTTCTACGAACCAGAGTTTCATACGACCTCTGACAGCAGGAGGTAGATCATTGGCGATTACAACTACCATTAACACTCTCCTAGTAGAGCTTTAATATCTTTTGGTATCTGAGCCATCAAATCCATCTCAATGACTCGTTGCCTGAAAGTCTCTGAAACCTTATGCCTGTTGTAAATACCAGCCATTTCAACAGTTAGGTAGAAAGCAACATCAATACACAAAAATTCCTTGTATAGATCAGCAAGATCATAAACAAAGGGAAGCGGACTCCCAGAGTGTACAAAACCAATGTGTGGAGAATACCCCAAACTATACACTGCCGATGTCACCAAAGCATACAAAGCCGCGTTACATGCAGTGAGTATTTTGTTGGTAGTGTCTCCCATCTCAAATTTCCCTGGTACAAACGACCTTCCTTTCCACCCAACATTATATTTACCTGCCATTTCCTCATAGACTTTCTTAACTCGCTTACCCTCCATGCCCATCAGCTCCTGCAAATTTTTTTCCACCACTTGCTCAGTAGGAAACCGTTGCAAGAACATTCGCTTTACAACTTCCAATCGCCGTTTCGGACTTGCCGCTAACTCCATCTGTTGACGCATGTTTCTAGTGTCGCTGGTTGGAGTAGTCCCAACAGCGTAGAACAACAGACTGTCCTCCCCAACCCAGCATACAGTGCAATTTGACGCGGTCATTACCTTGACTGCTTCGTGGGTAATACTGGTCCCTGGTCCTAGAAGCACCGTGTTAAGCATAGCGACTGGAAGTCGAACCAAGTTACCCTCTGAATCAATCCATTTTACACTACTGTCATCAATTTCAAGTCTACCCCGCTCAAGATAAATGAACGGATACCGGTCAGATACTTGAGGCAGGGTGTTTCTCTCAATCTTTATGAAAAGTCGTGTATTCATATCACTCATAATTGGTTACATATACTGTTCTTTCGCGATACTCCTTCTGGCTGCCGAATCGTACCGGAACATCTGCAATAATCTGCGGATCTCCATCCACTATTTGGTTTTCAGAAACCATCAACAATTGTTTTAGGCCTTTCTGGGTTCCCAACGTCTGAGCAGTGATAATAGCCTCTTTCTCTGACTTAAAAATACCTTGATAGACATACTCTGATGGAACACAAGACTTCCTACCGAGGCAAGGACTGTACACTGGAAACTGTAAGGCCTGCACAATTTGATCAACTAGTTCAGCATGTAAAGCTTGGATGACACCAAACTTTGCTTCTTGCAAATAGTAGCGATAGGTCATTTTCGAACCACCTCCTACCGCCGCACTCCCATCCTGTTTTTTGGGAATAGATAGTCTCTGCCAACCATCTTGGTCATCATATCCACTTCCAACCATATGGAAATCTCGGAGGATTGAGGTTTTGGAAAAGGCAATAATCGATTGAGAACATACAGCAAGCTTTTCCAAGAGATTTTCTTGTGTACCTTTCGCCCCCATCGCGGCAAGAATCATACCATAGATGCCTGATTTCGTCGGAAAGGGTAGGGTATCCCGTGGTCCGTACTTGGAAGAATCTCCCCAAGATTGGAACGGACCCTCCAGCCACATCAACAGATACTGCATATTTCACCTCATACCTTTTCGACTGATTCAATCACAGCTGTAATCAGATCATCAATACTGAAGGAATCATCGAGACCCCAAGAGAAATCGCTGATTTTTCCAAAAAGGGAACCGGATAACTTCTCTTTCTTCTCTAGAAATGATGTCAGAGCATCGATGCTGGGTTTTGCATATCCTTCGCCTTTGGCCCTTACCGGCTCATCGAAAGAAGCTTGGAGTCGTTGTCCTTTGCGTATGTATACTTTTGCAAAGTCCCATGAACTACTTCCTGATTGTGTTTTTTGTCGAGCTATTGGTACCGCAACATACAGTGCCTTGATAAACGCCGCAATTGCTGTGTCCAAATGCTCGTCACCACCAAGATTTTCCACCAATTGGCCGATATCAAGTGCAATATAACGATAATAGGTCGCAGAATTGAACTCTAGCGTGCCCATATGAGAGGAACCGCTATCAGCATCATCAACTGGTTTTGCATCATCCAAAGCAGTAAAGAAGTCAATTTCATTCGATACCTTATGTGTTGAAATTGCATGAGAGAATACGGCAGCCCCTTCCAAATTCAAATCAGGACTCTGAGCAACCATACGGCCGAAAAGAGCAATATCTAGACCGTCAAGATGTTCGAATCCTTTCATTGAAGCTTCTTTATGGACCTTAATAATCGCTTTTGCATCCTTTTTCTCATCCAACTGAAAATTTTTCTCTTTTGCAAATTCTGCTAGTGCATGTGCTTCAGTCATACTGAAAAAGTGTAGGGTGTCTTTTGAAAGAACTGCTTCTATGATATCTCCTGCGTTTTTTGCCTCTTCTTCAGTTGCTTCCAGTTCAATCGCTGCTTTCTGTATCAGCTCAGAAACGTACTTGGTTCTCACAGCTAGGTTGATTCCAAAATCATGCATTGCAAGTCTTACTTGACGCTTCCACGACTGGCTGCTGACTCTTGCCCGTACGACTCCTCCAATCATTGCCGTCTTTGGCGAATTGACATCATCGCGATTAAGACAAGTTACCGGAAAACTCTGTAGCACATGAAACTCTACGTTAAGACCTTTGTACTTATTCTTCATTTTTAATCTCTCCTTCTTTTTTGTTTATTCATAAAGAGGTAACAATTGCAGCAGGCCAAAACCAAATGCTTTTCCTCTTCCAATCCCTTCGCAAAAACTTTTTATAAAGCTTTTCCTATCAACTACTTCCAGTACACCGGTAAAGGTACATTCATTAAAGACCATTGAGCCTTCCTTGCCTTTGATTTCAATGACGCCCTCGTTAGAAAGTTCTAATCTTGCTATGTCTGCATGAAAACCCCAATTTGATTGCTTCTTGGCGAACCATTGAATTAATTCATCTTGCCGTAGAATGCTTCTTGCTTTTTCTTGTGTACGAATTACCGGATTCAGTCTGACTTTAAATGCATAGTGATTATGTTCTAGAAATGAATTTTGCACGAATTTTGATTCTAAACTTCCCGAAAAAGGTAGAAGCGGCTGCGTTTCTGACAAGATAAGTATTCTCGTTCCTCGATTTGATGCCTGTGGATAGTGATAATACAAAAAATTCCTTTTAGTACCTGGGAAAAGGTCGTATACCACTCTATGGATTGCATATGCATCGTAAACAGTAAATTGATGCATAGCGGTGGTGTCCAACGTAAGCGTTGATGCGATCATGAGGTTGCCTCCTCAATCTCTTTCTTGGAATAAAAATTTTTTGCCCACCGCAATCTTGTTTTTTCGCGCGAAATTTCGTTATCGAACCAAAGCAGTTCATCCAATAGCTGCATATGCGAAATCGGAATCTCCTGCCCCACCAGATATCGTAGTAATGGCCGGATAACCTCTACTGCTTCTTCTTGGTCTTTGCATGAAAGCAGCCTACGAAGTCGACTAGCTTCAGCAGAACCCTCAATTTCGCCATCACCACCACGCTTGGCGAAAAGGGCTTTGAGAGCCTCACCTATGCCAAGAGATCCATCCTTGTCTGATTTTAGTCTTGCAAGACTTGCTCCGATAAGCCCGTAGGCACGGCGTTCCCAAGGTTTTTCCAAATCAATCCATCGTGCCAATACCTCCCAAGCTTGATACTCGGTTGCTTCACTTTCGGCTTTCTTCAGTTTTGCAAGAAAACCCTTGTCGGCCGTAGTACCAGTCTTGGAAAGAACCCAAGCAACGAATGCACTCGTTTTTTCCCTAGCCATCATCACCCCTCCTTTTTAGTTTCCAATCTGAAATTGGGTCGATGTTTTACCCAAGACACTATCTGTCTGGCAGTTTCATGGCCGCAATAGGTGTCATATAGCCCTTCTGCATAACGGATGAGACTCTGTCGTATAGAGGGGAGTCTGTCTGGACTATCACACGCATAAACGATGTCTTGAAAAATGGATTCACAATATCGCCAGAAATCGCCTTCTGCCACTTCCTCAAGAGATGACTTAATCTCTTTCAATTCTTTTAGGTAATTGCTAACACACCGTTTTAGAATGAATGCCGTTGTTTCCAACCATTTCATTTCCGCTTCAAGAGTCTGGAACCACTCTTGACCAAGCACCTGGGAATCCAACCAAATAAGTGAATTAATGAAGTCGTCAGTTTGTTTCACTGACTGGTCTCCAGCATTTCCTCGTACTTTTAACCCGCCTGAGTAAAGACCAAAGGAGGATACTGCTTTTCTTGTACGTGGTAACAACATTTGAATTTGTGGACAGGTAATACCTCGGTCAACGGTTGAAAGGCTGAGTGACAAAAGAGCGTCGAGGTTGCGCCATGGCTTCCTTCCCATATCCAAGAAATTTACCTTGTCTTCGCCACGCAGCGTCATGAAAGGTTCTCTCCATCCTTCCTTATGACTGGGATACTGAATGCCTTCAGCATATAGGACTCCATCCTCCTGCAGTAAAACAAATCGGCTAAGTCCTACCAAAGTTCCCATGTAACTGGATTTCAGCCTTCGAGCAACCTCGTCATCTTCTCCCTCCGGCATTTCTTCCCAAGGAGGGATTAACTCATCTTTCTCCCATTGTGGAAATTGAGATAACTCCCATCGGGTGAGTAGATTCAACCATACTGTCTCCAAGACTGTATTCCCCCAGAAGCAACTCTGCATGTATCCATTGTAGTTACCCAAGGATGGTCCTGATTTTGCACTTTTTCCTTTGGAATCAAACCCCTCACTCAAAGGAGG
Source organism: Bacteroidia bacterium (assembly GCA_009929175.1). GTDB lineage: Bacteria > Bacteroidota > Bacteroidia > Bacteroidales > UBA932 > Bact-08. Next base: position 6,955 of record SABC01000066.1, read on the forward strand.
GATATAAGAAACTCTTTTTCCTCCAAATGAATAATTCATGATTGAGACAAGGAAGAGAGCTTTCTGTGCATCATTTGGGATGCGATTGAGCTGCATCTGGTTGATGACAGTATCATTGTCTGAAGGAATATCGGGATGATATGGCCTTCCTATCGGCATGATTGGAAGAGGTTCTCCTTTATTTGTTTTCCATTGGGCAAGAATCGGGAATTGGAGAAACGGCCTTTCCCCATGCAAATAGAAAAGATCATGTTTCTGTTCCAAGTATTGGGAACATGCTTTACCCAATCCTTCTACTCCTAGAGCCTCCCATTCTTTAGTGTCCTTAGGAGTAATCGCACGCTGTGCAATCGCTAAAAGCAATTTGAGCACAGCGAGTTTCTGAATAGAAGTGCCCCCCAATTCACTACAGTCAGTGGCTGAAAAAATTTCTCGTAAAGAAGCAGGGTTCTTTCCGGAAATAGGTATCCAGCCCTCATCAATAAGATTAAAGCGTTCTTCCATCACTCCTCCCTTTTCTTTTTTGCTCCATAGCCCAGTACATGGCTATAGGTAAGAAAGTAATCATCATTTGCCTCGAGACCTCCTTGAGCTCGGATCAATCCACTTTCATCCAAAATAGCAACTCGAATTCTCTCTTTCTCATCTTCCGATATATAGAAAAATGGCTTTAACCAAGCTAATTCTTTCGGTGTTTGTACTCGAGGTGCAATATAATAGGGCACGTGAATGAGTGTTTGCATCAGCTTCTTGATAATGGCCTTTGTATCCATGATTGAAGTCAATGAGACATCTAGGGAGCTCCCATCCAATAAATACCTTGTTAGAGAACCTGGATACGGTTCCTTGGTAAGCAAAAGCACTGGACATGTAGTGATATCACTATAGCGAGTTGCTGATGTCTCCGCATATGTTTCACCTGCAAGAGCCATACTGTTGAGAGCTGAAAGTTGAAGGATTTCTTTTCTTTTTAAAACATCGATTTTGGTTTTTGCTATGGAACCTGTTTCTGATTGCTCCGCATAGGTGCTTTCCAGAATGCGCCGCATATCTGCAGGAATAGTCACCGTTTTCATTCCTATCCATTCTTGATAGGTACGCCAGAGCACATAGGGTGCATAGATTGCTCCTGAAGGTCCAAATCCAAATTCTACATTGAAAGATTTACAAAAAACATCAGGGACGAGGACAATCATCTCTTTGGAACTCTCAGCCGGCCTTAAGGAATCATTATCCGCATGTCTCCAGAGCCGTCCCATCCTTTGAAGAAGCATATCACTCGGAGCGAGCTTGGTGATAAGCAAATCGGCATCTATATCCAATGATTGCTCAAGTACTTGAGTCCCAAACAGAATTCTTCCCCGGACTTTGCGAGCTCTTGAACCATGCTTACCATATAAACCAACCCAATGATTCTCTAGTTCTGTGCGTCGTTCTGAAGGAAACCTTGAATGTACTAATCCTACTTCAACGTCTGCCTCTGCTGCCCATGCCGCATACTGTTTGAATGCTGCTTGGGCTTCGCTTACCGCGTTCTCAATCCATAGGACTTGGGCACCTTCGAGAGCTGCTTGCCGTACTCTGGCTATCACCAGCTCGGTAGATGATTCGCAATGGATAGAACAGGTGCTTTCTTTCGGGCCTTTTGGTGAACAAGATTGCAGCTGGTTTCCAACTTTTCTGATAATTTGAGGATAGGGATCCCTTGTTGATTGGTGAGACAACTGAACATCTAGAATTTCTTCCTTTCTGGCGGATGTAAGAGTTGCACTTAAAAGAATTACCGTGCATCCGAGCTGTTCCAATTCCTTTACTAAATATTGTACCAAGGTTCCTGTATAGGCATCATATGAATGAATCTCATCAAGTATTACTACTTTTCCCGCGAGCCCGAAACTTCTAACAAATCCATGTTTGACATTAAGAACTGAGAGTAATGCTTGATCCAAGGTTCCTACTGCAAAAGGTGCAAGAATTTTACGCTTGTTGGTATCAAACCATGAATGACCGATAGAGCCTTCTTCTCCTAACTCAGTTTCGAGGAGCCACGATGACCCATGCAATAAATGAAGATGTTTAGTTTCACAGTCTTCCAATATTCGTTGCAGGAAATCTTGCACTCTTTCATACATTTTTTCTGAAGTTAATTTCGTGGGTAGTGCAAAGTATATCCCTGGTGCAAAACCTTGTTCCAGCATTTTATAAGCACCATAGAGAGCAGCCTCAGTTTTACCCTCTCCCATAAGAGCTTCAAGAATATAGGTACCGGGTTTATCAATCATATCTATAAGTGAACTCTGGGTTTCTCTCGGAGCGAATCCAAACACTTCCTTAAAAGATAATCCCTTACGAATTTTGGGTCTAATAAATCCTGCTTTATGTATAGCTTCCGATGCCAGCTTGCCAACCGATTCCAGTTCAATGCTTTTCAGATTCTGGAATACAGTACCTGAGCCTATCCAGTCAGCAACAGTAACTAAACCCGCTATCGCGGAAGCATGAAAAAAAGAATCTATGGTAGGAAATGTTTCTTGGAAGTACTCCTGCAATTGTTTAAATAACTGCTGCCTGCAATCAAACCATGGTTTTCCTCCAAGAATTGGATCATCAGGAAGAAGCGCAATTTTGGGATTGGCGCCATGGTGTCGGCCTACAATCGAAGCGATATAAGGATAGTCGTGCTGAAAGGTTACTTGGCTGACTCCTGCATGGCAACCAGTACTTTTCTCTAAATCTATTCTGGCATCCTTGAGAGCTGGATATTGTGATAT
>SABC01000203.1 GCA_009929175.1 Bacteroidia bacterium
GTGATTTTGCCATCTTGCATCTCCCCTTGCGAGGAGTATTCTGTCATTGCTATTTCCTGGATTTTGATTTTGACTCCAAGTTCGGTTTCGATAGCGTAGAGGATCTCTACAAAGTCTATGCTCTCTGCACCAAGATCCCTTACCAGGGCACTTTGGGGTTTGATTTGGTCCGCAGAGGGGATACCCAGTATGGGCATGAGCAATTCAATTAATTTGGTTTCTGTATTCATAGGTATGTTTTTAAGTTTGGGTCTTGTTTGGTTACTATTTGTCGGGATAACCGACAGGGATTATTGCACCAGGTTCTTTACCCGGGGGCAATGCCAGTATTTTACCGATCTCTTCCTTAGCTATCAGCGGGCCTGTCATGTAGCAGGCGCCAAGCCCGAGGCTCTCTGCAGCAAGTAATACCAGCATAGAGACACATGAAATGGATTTGACGGAGTTGTCCCTTTCCCATTGGAGCAGTTCGTTGGTAACGTTTTGCCTCAGGAGGGCTTGCATTACCGGTGAGATTCTAAAGTAGGGGACAAGAAGCACAGGGGCTTGGGTAAAGAAGAGGAAGTTCTTCCCATAGTCGCGGAACATTGCAGCCTCTGCCTTGTCCATATCCCGGGTGGCGGACTCTATCTTTTCCTCGATTGCATTTGCCATTGATTGTTTCAAGGTTTTGTCGGTAATTGCCAGGATGTCCCAGTTCTTCCTGCCGCCTGCGTAGGGAGAAAGTTTTGCAATGGTAATGATTTTCTCTATGGCCGATTCAGGTATGTTGCCTGGTTTGAACCTGCGGCAACTTGACCTTGATTTGCATAATTTTTCCAGGTTAAGGAAAGTGCTCTCCATATCAAATATGTTAGCTGGTTTGCTATTTACTAAGTTATCGTTTTATCGGCTTTAGCCCAAATATATTTTGCATGTAAGGAGTGAACAAGAGATATATTTATAACCAAAAAGTAAAAAAAGCCCCTTTTTTACTTTTTGGAGATTAATATTTTTCATGCTCTTCATTTTTAGAGGTAATTTTAAATAATAAGAATTTAACCTAAAGATTATGAAAAAGTTTTTTGTTATTGTGTTGGTTTCGGTTTTGGGAATCGGAGCCATAAGTGCCCAGCAGGTTGCCAAGGGAACCAAAATGCTGAATGTCCAGGCAACAAATTTGGGTTTCAACTCTATCAGTTACTCTTTTGAGGGGGCTGACGAGGATGCTAAATTGAGCCGTATCGGGATTTCTGCCGGTGCGGGTTACGCTTTCATGGACAATGTCATGTTAATCGGCACTTTGGCTTTTCAGTCCCTTAAAATGGACGATACCAAATTATCTGCAGTAACAATTGGTGCCCAGGGCAGGAAATATTTCAACGGAGGTCTTTTTGCAGGTGCAGGTGTGAATCTCCTCAACGGATCAATTGGCGAGGGTAGCGATAAAAAGTCTACCACCATGATTGATGGGATAGTACATGCAGGAATCGCCTTTGAATTACTACCCAAGCTTACTTTGGAACCAATGGTTTCCTTCAGTACCAAACTTGCTGGTGGCAAAGTTGATGGATATGATGATATGAAGCTGACATATACGCAGTTCAGCATTAATATCGGTTTCAGTTACTATTTTTAATCTAAGTACTGTTTTTTGTGTTTAAATCTTATGTTTTGATACTGTGTTTTGTTGGCGTTACCGGTTTGTTCGGGGTTGTTAACGCCCAAAATGTTATAACCCTCGACAGATGCAGGGAGTTGGCTGTACAAAATCATGGTATAGGGCATAAAAATCAAGTTTTGCGACTGGAGGCAGAGGCAAAGGTTTCTTATCTGAAAAAGATGGTGAAACCTCAGGTCTCTGCCTTT
>SABC01000204.1 GCA_009929175.1 Bacteroidia bacterium
CAAGACTAATTGCTCCTGAATCAACGAAAAGAGAGTTGAGACTCTCTTTGAATCAGAGGACGACTTTCTGTAGAGGAGAGCGTCCTCTTTTTATTTCACCGCTGCACCTCGACCGGGCGCAGCAAAGATATTTCGCTCTTTCTCCTCCTTCGCAATGCCGATCTCACGGTTCAGGAACCCAAATCCGGGTAGTGAATCCATTCCATTCAGGAGTCGTCCAGCCCGGAGTTCCTTCAATGTAGTGAAGTACCGTCTTTCTACCAAATGCTCGAATAAAACTATACGCAGGGGGGCCCTTGAAATAAACATTTTTTAAACTTTTACAATTCTGGAATGCTCCCTCTCCGATACGGGTGATACCCTCCGGGATCGTAATGCTTGTTAGATTGGAGCAGCTACTAAACGCCACACCTCTAATACGGGTAATACGATACGCCTTTCCATGAAAGTATGCAGTTGAGGGGATATCAAATTCTTCCATTTCGGTTGTTATTCCCTCTGCCCGATTAAGAGATGCAGTTCTTTCCCCGGTAGCCTCATCCTCGGAAAGAAGTTGATACTCAAAGTAATCGTCTGAGAACAATATCGGATTCGATTTTGTCGAGGCCAGTACGTACAATATTAACAGAACAACCCCGATCCGAAGACCAAATTTGACCGTTTCCCAGAGAAGTTTTGACAGCGGTTCCCAGAGAAGTTTTGATGGCGTTTTATTCATAACAGTGTTTGCGGTTTTCTCCCAAGTGGAAGTGCTTCTGATAAAATACGCTATGAATATAAAGATAAGGTATTCAAACCGCCAAGTGAAATATTAAAAAAATCGAAGCGTCTCGGAGCACAAGAATATTCCGCTCTTTCTCCTTCTCCCTGCAGATCTCACGATTCAGGAACCCAGATCCGGGTAGTGAATCCATTCCATTCAGGAGTCGTCCAACAAGGAGTTCCTTCAATGTAATGAAGTATCGTATTCCCATAAAATGCTCGAATAAAATTTTCTGCAGGAGGCCCCTTGAAATAAACATTTTTTAAATTTTTACACCCTTGAAATGCTCTCTCTTTGATACGGGTGACACCCTCCGGAATTGTGATGTCAGTCAGATTGGAGCAGCCATAAAATGCCTCCCTGCCAATTGCGGTCACACCCTCCGGAATCGTGATGTTTGTCAGACCGGAGCAGCTATAAAATGTCTCCAAGCCAATTGTGGTAACACCTTGCGGAATAACGATTTTTGTCAAACTTTTACATCCAGAGAACGCACCTCCATCGATGTCTGTAACAGTATCGGGAACTGCGATGTTTGTCAGACTAGAGCAATTGAGAAAGGTCTCCCTTTCAATTGTGGTAACACCTTGCGGAATAACGATTTTTGTCAAACTTTTACACCTGGCGAACGCTCTTTCTCCGATGTTTGTAACAGTATTGGGAATCGTGATGTTTGTCAGACTGGAGCAACTGTGAAATGCCCCTCCGCCGATGTTGGTAACGGTATTCGGGATAGTATAAGTCTCCTCTTTTTTCCCTGCGGGATAGGCTACTATTGAAGACATATCTTTTGTAAAAAGCACCCCATCCACACTGGTATAATTTTTATTCCCTTCTGCAACTCTGATGTTTGTCAGGTTGGAGCAGTAAGAAAATGCTCCATAATCGACGCGTGTGATACCCTCCGGAATCGTAATACCTGTCAGATTGGAGCAGCTATTAAATGCCTTGGAAAGAATATAAGTAATACGATAGGCCTTCCCTTTGTAGCTTGCAGTCGAGGGGATGTCAAATTCTTCCATCCCGGTTGTTTTTCCTTCAACCCGAACAAGAAAAATAGTTCTTTTTCCAACATCTTCGTCT
>SABC01000067.1 GCA_009929175.1 Bacteroidia bacterium
ATCATCTCCCGAATAAAAAGAGAGAGTATCGCCAACAGAAACCCCTTTCACAACACTCCCCGGAAGCGAACACCTTATTTGCGACCCTTGCACCGAAGAGAAAATCACAACAGGATATCCGGCACCAGCCAACTCGCCCTCTTCTAAAGCAACAGAGGTTACAACCCCGGCAAAAGGGGCCCTCAGACGGGTGTAATCCAATTGGTTGCCTGCCCCCTGCACCTGCAATCCCGCAGCATCAAACGCACTCCGGGCCGACTCCATTGCAAGTTTTGCCTTGTCATAATCGGCCAAAGGTATATTACCGTTTATATAAAGTCGTTGCGCACGGGCAAACGAAGATTTTGCAGTGACATAACCCGCCTCTGCACCTTTGAATGCAGAGAGGGCCTTGTTGTAATTGATGGTGTAATCTTTATTGTCCAAAACGGCCAACAAACTTCCATTGCCAACCGTATCACCCATTTTGGTATATATCTTTTCTATTGTACCAGGCACCTTGAAAGCCAACTTTGCCTGATTGGCAGGGAAAACCACCCCCGGGAAAACCTGGGTATGGCCCATATTTGACTCCCCTGCAATTTGGTAGAAAACGGGAGGGTAAATCTCTTCTGCACCCTTTTTACTGCCACAGGAAAAAGGAATGAGAGCTATTGTAAACAACCAGAATAGTGCACGTTTCATTTTTATCTTTTTTTAAATTTTTATTTTACTTTATTCAAGTAGGTTACCAAATTATTTTTGTATGCATGACGCTCCTTTTCACTCCCAAGGAAAGTGTAATTGCCCTGCAACCTCTCTGTCTTTAAAAAATCCAGGACAAACTGAGCACTAGAATTCAGCACCAATGTTTTGGCGCCATACAAAGCCTTTTGAGCGTCAATCATACGGGAAACATCTGCAACCCCGTTGGAATAGGCATCCTGCACCACAGCATAGTTTGCCTCCGCCGCCTCTGCGGCATCTTTTGCCAGTTTCATTTCGTGGTAAGAGGCATTGAGAAACTGCACATTGGACATAACCGCCTGCTCCAGACGGCTGCGCAAATCTTCTTGCTGCAGCTGTGCCTGGCTCATTTGCACATTTGCCTTTGCCACCTCATTTTTGATCCTGCCCCCGTTAAAAAGGGGGAAACTCAGGCGCACCCCAATGTTCCAGGTGATATCTTCGGGAGGAGGAGGGACCGGCAATTGCGGGTTACTGATCATACCCTCACGAATGAACGCCTGGTCGGCGCCCGCAATAAGTGCCACCTCCGGCATATACCGTTGCGACTTATACATATCTGCCCTTTGCCGGGCAATCTCCCCTGCCCCGGCAGCAATCTTTAGCTCAGGCGAATTATTGTACAACTGCTCTGTCAAGAAACCTGCATATTTTTGGGAAATGCGCAAATCGGAAAAAAGCATCTCCAAAAGGGAATTTTCCAAAGCCACAAGATTGCCCACCCTCATTGTATCGGGCACATCAATTTCGGTGTCCAAAGGCACAGCCAACAACTGGTTCAACCGGTACATGGCCTCCCTGTGGCGTGCCCTTGCATCGTTCAGCTCCATCCTGCTCATGCTCAGCTCACTCTCCCACCTCCTGACATCGGAAAGCATAAGGTCTCCCTCCTTTTCCTTTGCAACGGCAAGCCCAAGGTTGGCCAAGGTTGCGTTTACATTATTGTTTGCCACATTCACCAGGTTGCGGGCAAACACCAACCCTGTATAGGCCTCTGCAACCTCCAGCACAATATCCAGCGCCACCTTTTGGCTATTGTAGCTCTCCATCTGCTCCATCAGTTTCTTGATTGCAATATTGGAATAAGCCGCCTGTGAATAAATAACCTGCCTCAAAGTGAGTGAGCCTGTAAAGGTAAACTCCCCCCTCTGTCCCATGGAGGCCTCTACCAGGTTTTGGCTAAGCTGCACCGCAGAACCCGAAAGCTCCAGCGAAGGCAACAAAACCGATTTGGCAATTGCCACATCTTTTTGGGAAATTTGCTCACTGCTTTGCGCAATCTTTTGCTTTATATTGTTTTCCAACGCAATGGAAACCGCCATAGAGAGGGTGGTCTCATTGCCCGGCACCTGCCCCAAATTTATCATTGCCACATCCTGCATAAGTGACCAATTGGGATAAGCCCCCGTTTTGTTGAGACTCTCCATGTTTATCCATGTGGTCCTGCGCACGGGTCCATATTCAATTGGCCAAACCTGCGCATTGCCACCCTCCAGGAACTGCAAAGCCCTAATGGCAGTTTCCCGTGCAACCTTGCCTGCAGAGCCATAGCTGCCTTCATGATTGGCATCTTTTAAAAATGTGATTGTTGCCCCCATCTGCAAATATTTTCTGCTTTCGTAGGCCAGCACCGGAATACCGGCAGAAACAAGTGAATCTATCCTTGCCTTAATCGCAGAGTCGCTCTCATGCCCAAACGGACAAACCACCTGCACAGAATCCAGCCCGAACATCTGCCCAAAAAGCATCTTGTCACGTTCTATGGATCTTTGCAAACTATCGGGAGAAAAAGCAGCAATAACCGGAGTTTCGTGCAAACCAATATCCTGCACAAGCCCACTGCCTTTTGGACCCGTTGCAATTACCAAACTAACTTTTGGATTTGCCAAAAGATGCTGCAAATTGCTTCCGTAAACAAAAGTCACACCGCCACGTCCCTCCGTCAAGGCTACCAGTTCATTTTCTATGAACATGGTCATCTGGTTATTTGCAGCAGAATCATTTTCAAAGGCTGCGGGGTTGGCACTATCGTAAAAAAGCGCCACTACCGGCTTTGACTGAGCACTCCTAAAATCACTGGCATAAATGTTTTGGACAAACAAAAGCAGCACTATGGCAAACATGGACCTTAATTTCATAACAATCTTTTTATGCGAAGTTAGTTAATATTTACTAACTACAAAAATACTGCCAAGAAATCCGGATAAACTTTTAATTTTTTGTGATTTTACTATTTGGAAATCAACTTGATAACCGACTCTGCAAACAAAAGGCCCTCTTTTTCCAGGTCAAAGCCAAACTCTGCAAACTGCCACTTTTTCACAAACAGCCTTAACGAACCCATCAACATAACCACAATGTGCTGGTGGTCGATATCGTCCCTGATATGGCCCTGTTGTTGCCCCTCTTTTATAAGGGCACAAAGTATCTTGTTGTTCAGTTCTATAACTTCGGAAACCTTTACAGTGAGCAGCTGGTCGTTGCGGAAAAGCTCTTCTGAAAAAACCACCGAAGAGAGAGAAGGCATCTTGGCAAAGGTCATGAAATGGCTCCGGAATATCCTGCTAAGCTTCTCCAGGGCAGAGCCATCCTCTTCCAATCTATTGTCGTATATCTTTTTACTGTTTTTCTTGAGCAAATCCAGCAGAGTTGCCAGAATGTCGCTTTTGCTTTTGAAATGGCGGTAAATTGCCGGCTCGGTAATCCCAATTCGCCCTGCAATGTTCTTGATAGTGAGTGCCTGTATCCCCCCCTCGTTTATAAGGGCAACCGACGCCTCTATAATCTCTTGCTGCCTGTCTGTTATCATATTGCAATTGCTTTAAAGGTTATTGGCTCACTCTGTTTTGGGTTTGGCTTACTCCGCATTTTGGAGATTTGCGCACTCTGCCACCACATGCACCACCAGCGGCCTGTGGTCCGATGCCACCGGCTCATCTAAAACCTGGCTGTGCACCGCCCGGAACCCTTTACCAAAGATATAATCTATACACCTGTCGGGCTCGTTGGCAGGGAATGTAAAAGTGACCCCGTCGGTGAGCATGTTAAAATTTTGGCTTAAAAGCTCAATGGTTTGCGAACCAGGCTGAGCATTGAAATCGCCACCCACCAGCACCGGTTTGTTGTAGCGCGCCGCCTCTTCTATAATGATCTTTGCAGAGGCAACCCTGTCTTGCCGGGTCAACGAAAAATGGGTGCTTGCCGCAACAAAATTGTCGAACTCTGCAATCAACAACACCCGCCCCTCTTCGCGCCCGGGCAGAGGAACCCTTTTAACGGATAACGGTTTTTCCTTAGAGAGCAGAGCCACCCCATATTTACCCCCCGCATGATCGATAGCAGAGGCAAACAGAGCATGCATCCCCGTCAAACGCCCCAACTCCAGCGCCTGATCCATACGCCCGGTCCTGCTTGTAACGCTGTCTACCTCCTGCAGCATAACCACCCGGGCACCCGACGCCAAAATGACCCCGGCCGTACGCTCCAAATCGCCCACCAAATCCATACCCTTACCCACCCGAATGTTGTAGGCCATCACCCGCAGAGTGTCATTACCCGCCGCCGGGCCGCTTTGCGCACCCGCTGCCGGCTTGGCTGCCGCACAGCATTCCAGATTGGCCGCTTGGCTGGCTGCCGCAGCAACCACCTGCCCCTGCGCCCACACCGGGCACAACATAAGCAACGATATAAGAATCTTAATCATGATGTAAAGGTAGGGAATTTTTCATAAGCTCTGCCAAGGTTGTTGTGAATGGAAGAGCAGAATTTCTACCCTGCTCGTAGTTCTTTAGTTTGGTAAATTCAAAAGTTAAATTGGAAAATTCGGACTGAGTAAGCGGCTCTAGTTCAACTACTAAATATGAATAATTTGCATTTTTGCTATGTCTAGAGTAGAATGGATAGTTAATTTGGGACATTTGGTCTCGTGTATAGATTATTGGACCATTCTTACTCACGATTTTCCATAAATCGCCCGATGTTGTTTCTCCAGAGTGGTGAATCAACAGGTATTTTGCACTGACAGTTTCTTTGTTAAGCACTAACGAACCTCTTGGAGAATTCATCCTAAAGTTATAAAGTTTGTTTTGCTCAATCCATGCTTTTTGTTCTCTTGAACGACAAAAACCAACAAGAACAAATGTTTCGTCTGGAATTAAGTCTCTGTTTTCATTGATAGGCTCAGGTAACTTATACTCTACCCTACTCTCTTTTGTAGGAACCTGTTTATGTATATCATATACTCTATATGCGGTCTTTTCCCTTTGTGATGCCCTATCAATAAAATGGTCAATAACCTCATTAACGAAAGACCTCAAAGCACCAATACCACTATCATTTTTGGAAGGTCGCACAGGAAATGCCCCTAAACCGGGAATAATTTCGTGAAAAGCCCTACGAGTTAAATTTTTATCACCAGGATAAAGCACATATGCCCCGGCTGTTCGCCTAATCGCATCTTTATAGGCGTGCATCTTGAGAAGATCGGCATTTTTATATATCCCTTTTCGATTCTCTTGTTTTTGCTCACTTAACTCATTTTGCAGCTCCTCTTCATTATATTGAGATTGCTGTTTATCATTTATGTAGTCAAAAAAGTGATCAATTTTGTATTTAGCATCAAAATGAATATGAACTATAAGTTCCTGTTCCTCGGCCTGGAATTCGGAAATACCTATTGGCCAAAACGAAAGTGTGTAGTCGGGGCGCAAAGCTGTGGTCCAGCTACCCGAGGCAGGGTAACTCTGCATGGTTTTGTTAGCCGAAAAAGGTTTGTTATAGCTAAATCGTACATTAAGGCTACGTTTTGGAGATGTGTACACTCCATCAATTGCCGAATGACGTCCCTGTTTAAGCGACAGATTTAGTCCGTTACCAGTTACCTCTAAGAGCTTATCAATTGATTTGGGCTCTATTGTAAACATCTCTTTAAACAGGTCGGTGAGCACAAAAAAGAGCCAATATTCATACAAAGTGGCAACATCTTTTTTACCTGCAGAGTAAACATCATCACCCCCATTCCAAATGAGTTTTGCTGCAAGGTCAAACATTAGCCAAACCCTAAGCACCTCTCGATAACCCTCTTTGCGTTGCAGTACAGGACTATTCAATTTTAGAGTATCGGGGTGTGAAATCTCTTTGAAAACCGAGTGTTGCAGATACTCCTCTAGCCTTCTGATTAATATGGCAGATTCATTTTGCAATTGCAAAAAATTACTTTTCCTGGCAGAAAGATTGACATCGGAGCAAAATTGCCAAAACACCTCCAATGCATATTTAATAAAACGATTCTCAGGAGTATCTACCGAGTCGCTCTTTTTGGCCGCAATTATCTTTGCAGGTAAAGAGTTAATTCCTAAACATTGCAAATAGTGCTCTTTTGGTAGTGGATATCTTACCGTACCCTTTACCAACTCTTTGATTGCAGTATTTGAAAACCTTCGGGAGTTACGAATATCTTTTTGTTCTGTTACCTCTGTCCATTTGGTAACTGGTGCAGAGACTATCCTATGAACAGCCTGTGCAAACTCGTCGGTTTCTAAAATTGATTTTATAAAAGCAAACCGCTGATAGCTAAGCGAAGAGCTTTTATCAAAATCTACATTTAATATTTGATTTGCAGGAGAATCAGCACGTAATAGCAGGTCGGTACATTTTTCTGTAATAAAAAAGAGCATATCTCTGTACTCATCTCTATACTCTGCCTTAACAGATTGCACCTCAAGAAAAATCTTGAATTTTTCTATTTTTGACTCGCTATGGATTAATGGAATTGAGAGAGTTCCAACATAAATATTGGGTTCTATGACCCCCAAATTGGGTTTGCGGGAGTGCGGGAGCACGATGTTGGACCCAATATCTCCCAGTTGATAACTTGGATTAACATCCCTATCCTGCAAAAATATTTCATAGTCATATGAGCAACCCTCTATCAACTGGAAACGTGCTTCGTTATTCTCGGCAGCACTCTCCCCAGCATCAAACAATTGGCCAGGTCTCTTAGAACTCAAAGAGAGCTTTAAACCCTTTTCAATATGGTCTAGGTCAATTTCTATGAGACTATATTCTTGCATAAGAATTGACTATGCCTCAGCAAAACTAGCAAACCCGTTGTCAATTGCACCTCGGTACATCCGGTAAATCTTTTCCAGAGAGATTGTGTAACGCGCTTCGGGAACATCGGTAGGATAATTCTCTTTTTCCAGGAGCTCTTTCTCTACATTTGATTTGTAATCGGGAAACTCGTTTTTAATACAAAACCCTGCAAGTTTGGCCAAAACAGGAGAAAGTTTCCTTCTTGAGCCATGTAACTTTGGTAAAAGCTTTTGCATAATTGTAATATCAATCTTTTGATCGGTGGAAAGATCACTGTCTAATGCTTCAAGCTTATCTATTAAACGAAGAATTTCACCCGCTGTACGATATCCAAACTCTGCTCCAACCTTTTTGAGTTCATCAAAAAAATCAATTAACGCTCTATTGATAACCTCCTTATTATTTGAAACGAATTGCTTTTTACCGGCAATCTCTAAAAAACTGGCAGCCATTCCAGCACCTGTCCCATCCAGAGCTTTCATATTTAACTCTCTAGCCTCATTTAAAAAGCCACTCATCTCATAGCTGGCAACTCTAAACTCAATGGTATTGGCCCTATCCAAAACCTTTGGACTAAACATATTGGTAGTTTCGTCTATGTTGACTGTACCAATAATGAACAGATTTGATGGCAGAGAAATTTTATTGGGAACCTCCTTGACGTTTTCCGAACATAGTGAAATTTGGTCGCCTGACTCCATTACACTAAGAAAATCGGCAAAATAACGCTCTACATGGCTAAGGTTCATCTCATCTAAAATGAGAAAGTAGGGTTTATCACTATTATTGCTTGCTCTAATAAGCAACTGCAGAACACCGCTTTCGGGCATTACATATTTACCCTGCTCTAAAGCATTCGGGTAACCAAGCAGAGGCTCCCGGTTGGTCCAATCGGCACCCACCGGTACTATACGGTACTGGCTTGCATCCTGACAAATCCATTGGACAAAGGCTTGGGCTAGTTTGGTTTTACCTGAGCCCGATAATCCAGTCAAAATCACAAACGGCTTAGTAAGCAACGACGCAACAAAACGAGTGACTAAAGTAGATGAATATATTAGACCCGCCTCGTGAAGAGCAGCAGAGAAGGAGGATGAATTGATAGCAATTGAATTATCTGACATTTTGCTAATAATTTCTTCATGTGATGTTAGAGGTAAATGTTTGGCTGCCTTATTATGATAAGCATTCTCAATAAGACATAATAACTCTTTTGGACATGGAGTTAGATAAGCACCCTGCCTTAAATTTAATTCCTTATTATAAAAGACCTCTGATTCATCTAAAATATTTGTTAATACCTCTTTATTTTTTGAATTAAGTATATCACTCCTTTCGATTGGCTGAGCAAAAGAGATATACTCTTCTAATTCAATTAAATATGAAGGCCTGTCCCAAGCTGTTCCAGGCAAACCAATCGTTTCAATTGCATTGTTTTTGGCAATAGAAATACCAGCAAAATAAGAATTATCAATCAAGTGAAGTATAACATCGCCTTTGTTAACCAATCTCATATTTTTGTAAATATCTCCGCCTGATTTACTTTTCTGAGGGGACCATAGGGCATTTCCTAAAGCCCTATCTCCTGTTATACGATCTTCTCTCCCTTTGACAATTGTTTTTTCTATCCAAAACTTCCTAACTGGAGTACTAGGATCTCTAGTGTCTATAACGTGCAAACCCATTATTAATAGATATTAACATCTTCTTATTAAATTATATGACTACCATGCGTTGTTGGCCTTATTATCTATATTGAACCAATCTGTAAACATAATTTCTAACATTTTACCTATATACTTTGTAAATCCATAGGTGCTTTTAAATTCACATTCATTATTGAGGGCGTACCACTCAAGCGTTAACAGCCTTTTAGATTGACTACTAAGTTCTTTTACATTACTAATAGTAACCCGGTATCTGCCCTCTCTAATTTCCACAATAAAATTTCCACTTAAAGAACCTGTAAGGAAATCTTTATAACTATACCTAGTTCCCACTATTGCAATATCATTAAATGATCCTGACAAAAGCGAATCACTCTCATTTTTTACTTCTAGAAATTGATTTCGCAGCAACCCATTAAAAAACTCTTTTTTAGACAATTGCGCATTAAACACTTTTATCCATTTAACATTGCAATTTTCAACATAAAAGTTTTCAAGTGTAGCATTTTCCAAATCACTTTTTGTGATTTTTTGAGCGTACAAAAAATTGGTAAATATTAAAAATACAACAACAATAATTTCTTTCATAGTCAAGTATTTATGTTTATGTGATAAAGATAAAGAAAAATCTTATAAGTACCCAGTGGTCTAAATTTGCGAGAGTATTATAGGGCACTGTCCAGAATTTTGTGTAAACGATAATTGAGGTTTCATAATTACAATAAAATTCTGTTATCAAATATAAGAATAAACTGATTAAGGACTATGGCCCAATTTCTAATTGGCATAGTCCATTTCTTTTCAATCTCATTAATAGTAAGATAGACCGACTTTTTAACAGCGTCGTCATTAGGGAATGACAGTTTTGCTTTTGTATATTTTCTAATCTTACCATTCAGGTTTTCAATGAGATTGGTGGTATAAATTATCTTTCTGATTTCCATTGGGTAATCGAAGAAGGTTGTCAGATCATCCCAATTCGTTCTCCAGCTTCTGACAGCATACTGGTATTTATTGCCCCATTTCTGCTCAAAAGAATCAAGTGCGAGTGCCGCAGAATCTTTATTTACAGCTCCATATATTGTTTTAAGATCTTTGGTAAACGCCTTTAGATCTTTGTAGGTAACGTACCTGCAGCTGTTTCGTATCTGATGCACCACACAAACCTGGGTGGCTGCTTCAGGGAATATGGTTCGTATTGT
>SABC01000205.1 GCA_009929175.1 Bacteroidia bacterium
CCCATATAGGAAACTGCGGCCCGCAGTTTTTCCAAGCTATCACCCATGGGGGTACAGAGATAAAGTCGGCAAATCAGAGCTCTTTGTTCATAGACGGAACAAAGGTTGTCTTGCAAAAAAGGGCATGGACGCTTTTTGAACTGCGGAAAAGCAGAATCTGCCGAAACATCCAGCCATCGCTCTGCAAATTCCTTGAACGTCAAGTTTTGGATTTGAGCGATCCGTTTGACCGCAAGATAATCGGGAGTGATATCGTGCTGACGGCAACAATTGGTCTTACATCCCGCGCATATACCGTATAAGCCCTTCAATTGGGGTTTGTAGACATCGGCGTCATCGGTCGCTTCTTGAATTGCTGTTAACAAATCCGAAACCTTCGCCTTCGCATGAACTTTTACCAGTTCCAATTGGGGTTCACCCAAATCAAACCGCATTTCTAATACAAGGTTTTTCAAGATTGCACCGGATAACGGCCTTTCCCGCAGAGTGAATCCAGGGTGACTTCTATCAGCCACACCGAATTCTCTCCCGCTTCGTCAATGGGAGGCAATTGTGCTTGAGGATCATATTTTTTGACCAGTGCCGTTAGAATTTCTCTTTTATGTGGATGCTGCTGCAACACTCGTCCATGACCTTCCACGACTACACTCTCAAAATACGCACCATATCCACAGTAGGTATCGGCTTTTTTGACGTCGATCATCGTACTAACCGTAAAACAAATCTGGGGGTTTTTCTGCAACCAGGTGATTTTCTTACCTTCCTTTGCTGTATGAATATAGATACGACCGTCCCACAACACATAATTGACTGGAATCGTATAGGGTTGATTCTCACAAGCTAAACTCAAATAACCGACCTCGGCATTTTCCAAAATACGCATGGCCAGTATAGAATTCAGCTCTCTGTCTTTTCTACGCAAAGCGACTGTATTCCTCATATGCTCTCTCCTTTACACTTCCAAATGGGTGTTTTTGTTGCTGATTCAACCTTTCGGTTCTTTTGGTCTTGTTTGATTTGGCATTCTCTTCGCAAAATCCTGCTATTTGTGCGCTTATTATATTATACTACGTTTTACTACTTAATCATACTGAACAGAATCAACAATTGGGGATTGCATATTTATGCTAATTGTAGTATATTATTGCACAAGTTCTCCGCATTCGTATATAGAGTGTACCGAAGAGCGGACCCAAAAATAAAGAGGAGGCTTTCTTATGAAAAAACGGTTATCTACCTTAGTAGTATTGCTGTTGGTTTCTGCCATTTTATTTGGCTGTAATCAAACCCCAGCACCAACCCCCACCCCAGATCCGGTTCCTGCCAAAACCACCCTGACCATTGGTTCTGCCTATGACATTATCAATTTGGTTCCTTTCCTCTCAACCGACTCCCCTTCCGGTGACGTTCACGGTTTGATCCATGAGGGTCTCGTCGGATATGAAGACAATTATGTCATGGTTCCCAAATTGGCAGAAACCTGGGAAGCTTCCGAAGATGGCTTATCTTGGACCTTCCACCTACGTGAAGGCGTAAAGTTCCACGATGGCTCTCCCTTCACCTCTGCCGACGTCAAATTCACCTATGAGCAGATTTTGAATCCGGATGTAAAATCCAATAACTACAAAAACTATGTGATCATTGAAAGCATGGATACACCCGATGACAAAACCATTGTTTTCCACTTGACCAGCCCCTTTGCTCCTTTCCTGGATCGTATGACCATGGGAATTATCTCCAAAACCTATGTAGAAGCTGAGGGCTTTAGCTCTAACAACTACAATGGCTACAACTTAGCTCCCGTTGGAACCGGCCCTTGGCAATTGACCGAATGGGTTCCGGA
>SABC01000206.1 GCA_009929175.1 Bacteroidia bacterium
CCGTACTGCTGCAGCTTTGCATCAATGGAGCTGATGATGGTTTTGCCGGGTATGGCCGGTTTGTCGTATTTGCCGTCGGCAAAGCTGGACTTGACCTGGTTGTGGACATCCCTAAGGTATATGTTGTAACCTTTCTCCCCTTTGAGGATATGTTCGTAAGATTGTTCGATTCCGGTGCGGCCTATGTAATCACCCATTTTGTATTCGGGGTTGCGGCGCAGGAACGAAGTATCGGCCTCGGTGATGTACCCGAGAAGGTTACCGCCTGCATTGAAGGGATAGGTGCGCAACGTGCGGGATATTGCACTGAACCCGGGAAACTTCCAGGATTTCTCGTGGAACAGGGAGTACTGGCCTGCAGTGACCTGCTTGACAAACGGGAAGGACTGGTACCCGATCCTGCGGCGGTTCTTTTTGTATTCGGCAAGCCGCTCTTTGACCGATGGCACATCGAGTCCAAAGATATGGCAAAGGTCAAGTGTGTCGAACTCCTTTACCTCAATGGGTGTGATCATGATGTCGTACGAGGTTTCGTTGGCCACCAGCATTTCGCCGTTCCTGTCCAGCACAAGCCCTCTTGCAGGGTATTGGACATCGTAACGGAAAGCGTTGTTGCTTGCGGTTATCTTGTACTCCTCGTCAATGATCTGGAGGTTGAACAGGCGTATCAAAAAAACCAGGGCAACTGCAAGTGTCCCGGCTATAAGAATGTGCTTTTTCTTGATTTCGAAAGCCATCAGCGATAATCTTTGTAGAAGACCCCATATTCAATGACCAGAATCAATAAAGTGTTTACAATCAGGCTTATAAGGACTCTGGGCAGAGTCTGCAAAAAATGGGCAAAGCCAAAACTTTCCAGGGCTGTCAAAGCAATATGGTGGATCAGCAGGTTTAGTGCAATATAGGCAGAAAACCGGCGAATTCCAAGTTCCCTCAGGCCCGGTCTCAACTGATTTTCCATATCCCCTTTGCGGTAAATCAGTTTGAAAAGCCATGGTTGTCCCAAAACCATGACCAGGGAGGCGGCACTGTTGATTCCCAGGATGGAGTTGGAGAAATAGTCTATCACCAAACCCATGGCAAAAGCCCATAACATCAGCCTGTTTGTAGAAAAGTCAAGGGGCAGTGTAAGCAGGAAAAGAGGATACACACAAATGAAAAAGAGCGGACCCAGATCAATCAGACCGGTCAGGAGTATCTGCAGTATTGCAAACCCGGCAAAGATGACAAATGTGTTTGTGTTGTACAGGACCTTCATCGGGAGTAGTTTTCGGGGTGAATGGATTCCAGCTCTTTGCGTTTATAGTGTGCCACAATCTTCACAAAGTGCAATGTAGAGAAGTCCTGGAAAAGCTTTACCTGTATCCTGTGGTGGGTGCCGCTTTTTAGGGTCGATTTGCGTGCTGTCCCTATTGGTATGTTGGCCGGAAAGATGGTTGAGTAACCGCTGGTGTACACGGTATCTCCGACCATGAACTTTATGTGGTGGGGGATTTCGGTAAGTGTGGCATAGTCGGTACGTTTTCCTTCCCATACCAGCGGGCCAAAAGCCCCGGAAGGGCTGATCTTTGCGCTGACACTCTGGGTTGTGTTCAAAAAAGAGACAACATAGGAGTAGTTTTCGGTAACTTCCGAAACCACACCTACAACACCTCTTGGCGACACTACTCCCATGTCTTTTTCTACCCCGTGTTTTTTACCTTTGTCCAGGATTATGAAGTTCTGGAGTTTGTTTGTGCTGTTGGAGATAATCCTTGCAGGAATATAGTGGTATTCGGGGTTGACATCGGTAGCAGGCACAACCTGCATGGAATCCCTCTCCCGGAGTGAGGCACTGAGAGC
>SABC01000207.1 GCA_009929175.1 Bacteroidia bacterium
TCCTGCCGTTTTCCACAATATCATGGTAGATTATTACGGCAATCTGACACCTATTCCCCAGGTAGCAAGTATCACTACTCCTGACGCAAAGACTATGCTAATTCAGCCATGGGACAAAAAAATGATCCCGGCCATAGAAAAAGCGATCATGGTGGCAAATCTCGGCTTCACTCCACAGAATAATGGCGAGCACGTAAGGATTAATGTTCCGCCTCTCACAGAAGAACGTAGAAAAGATCTTGTAAAGAAGGTGAAACAAGAGGGTGAGAACGCAAAGATCAGTATCCGTAACGCCCGTAGGGATGGAGTTGACTTGTTGAAGAAATATCAGAAAGATGGACTTCCTGAAGATCTCGTTAAAGATGGAGAGACTGTCCTGCAAAAGGATACAGATAACTTCAATAAAAAAGTTGACGAGATACTTGCTCTGAAAGAAAAGGAGATAATGACTGTATAAAGATGTTTATCAAGGGATTCAAGGCTGCATTATGCAGCCTTTTTTGCAAAGCGGTAGTAGTTGCTTTTATCGTAACATCCTGCAAAACCGCACAGATAGAGGGCCCGCAGGAGTCGTACCTTCCTTCAGGGTTATCTCCTGCAATGTCTGAGTTTCCTTTGCAGGTAGAACTCGATGTGAAAAAGCTGGAGAGTGCTGTCAACAGTAAAATGAACGGCTTATTGTATCAGGGAGACAACATATCGGGGGAGGATCTCTCTGTGAAGATATGGAAAGGGGGACAGTTCATGTTCTTTATCACCAACAATGAGATAACCTACAAAGTTCCGTTAAAGATCTGGTGCAGGTTCGGCTGGAAAATGGAGAAGTTCGGGGTGACTCTCTCTGATCACTACGAGGCTGCAGGAACGATATCCCTTGTATACAAGACCACTGTTAATATCGATCAGAACTGGAATCTGGTTTCAAAGACAATATCTTCCGGCTATAACTGGCTGGAGAAGCCTAAGGTCAAGGCAGTCGGTGTCACAATCCCGGTTACACCGGTAGTCAATCTTGCTTTGTCATACTTCCAGGGGACAATCAGCGAACAGATAGACAAGGTGCTTTATGAGAGTGTTCCATTGAAGAGTTATGTACAAACTGCCTGGGACGAGATGCAGAAGCCATATCTTTTGAGTGATTCAAGCAACTTATGGTTAAAGATTACTCCCAAGGAGCTGTATCTGTCACCTTTTACCACAACCGGAAATAAGTTGAATCTAACAGTTGCTTTTTATGCACAACTCGAATCCCTTTTCGGGGCACAGCCTGCAGTTTCAGAGAAAATCCCGCTGCCCCAGCTTAAAACCATACAGAGACAGCCGCAGCAGTTCAATATTAATATTGCCGCGGACGTGACATTTGCAAAAATGGCCGAGATGGCTAAAGGGCAGTTGTTGGGAAAGAGTTTTACCGAAGCCGGTAAAACGGTTAAAATAGACAACCTTTCAATATACAGCAGTGCCGGAAGGGCTGTCGTGGTTGCAGATGTAAGCGGATCTTACAAGGGAAGAGTGTTTTTCACAGGTAAGCCTGTCTACAATCCGGAAAAAAGAACTCTCGAGATAGCCGAACCTGAGTTTGATATCAAGACCAGGAATGCACTTCTCAAATCTGCCAACTGGCTTATGCACGGGATGATACTGAAAAAAATTGCTCCTATGCTGACCTACCCTTTGGATGAAAGTCTGAATATGGCTAAAAAGGAGGCAAATGATATGATAAAAAGCTACGAGGTGTACAAAGGGGTCCACATAGCAGGTGCTTTGGACTCGTTAAGTGTCACCAGTGTGGATATGATTCCCGGAGCAGTAAGGATTGGTGCTAATGTAAAA
>SABC01000208.1 GCA_009929175.1 Bacteroidia bacterium
GCCTACGAGTGCTGAGTCCGATAAATTCCTTTCTGGCATGATATGGCTTACCATTAAAACTATTAATTGATTCTTCCTCAACATACTCTTCCAGAAAGCGATTATTCGGGTAATCCATCGAGGTGTTGAAAGTAGTAAACGGTTTGAATGCTTTCATGCTGTCTCCTTTTATCGTTCGCTTTTCGTTCGTTGATAGCCTATGATATACCCATATGTGGATGGCGTCAATAGGTTTTTTAGAAAAAATGTGAATATTTTTAGTGGTGTGGAATATAGCTGATAGTACAGAAAGTTAGGGATAGGGGGCCTCTCTCCACAGTGGGGGAGGAGTGAAAATTGAGTGTACAGATGGGGTACGGTTGGATTTTCGATGTGTACACGATGTCCATGGGGTGAGTATACGAATCTTGATGTGGATAAAGTTTGTATTATATTTCGCAATGGAGTTCCATATACAGTCGGAAAAAAATGAAATTTGGAAAAAAAATTAGTGTTTTTTTCGTGTTTTTGCACTTTACTCACAAACAGAGAGTCTGGATGTAGATGAAAATCTGTACTTTTAGCTATGATATGATAACTGTAGGTTACAGAAAACTCATAAACGGAAAGTCCCGTTATGAGCCTTTTATTTGGATAGTCTGAAAGAAGATAATTTTGTTATACAAATCGTTAAAAGTGTATGAATTTTTGGATAATTGAAAAGTCTTTTTGTACGGATAAATAGGGTTTTGTACACATAATGTACGCAAAATGTACAGATATAAGTCTATATAAGATAAAGAATAGTACACTTGTACACTTAAATTCTATATTAGTAGAGTTATTAAACTATATATATACATATATACACATATACAGTCGGAAAAAAAGTTTCTCCACAGGGTCTGGGTATAAGGGGGTGTACGAAGTGTACATGTGTACATTTTCGTTTTCGTGACTTCAGACTGGAGGGATGGAGCAGTCGTGTTGACTTACACGGTAGGACGTGGTATATTTGGATGGATAGGAGATGTTTGTATGGATATTGGATTGCTGGTAGGATATATCGCTTCTGGGTTTTGTTTCATATTGACGGTGGTGTTCAATGTCGCCAGTCTACCTTCGCTCTACAGGAAGCATGGGGTATTGATTATGTTGCTTGCGGTTGTGTTCTTGTTTGGAACGTTCGCCTTTCCGTACATGCTCGGAAGGGGAGGTTTCTAATGGGTAGGCCAAAGGGTTCTAGGAATACCACATCCATTGCTCAAGTGGGTCTAGCCGAGTTGAAGGCACAGAAGGCCAGTCAGAAGGTGGGTAGTCCCCTTGACACAGGGAAGGGCAAGCGTCTGAAGTCCACCGCTCACAGGGCAGGCAAGCAGTATACCTCCCCCAATGCAACAGACGGTGTATCGGTCGAACGGATGAATGAAATCATGGATGAGATTCAAGCTGAGACGGGTAATCGTCCAGCATGTGCCAATACCACACTGGTGAAGCAGAAGGTTCTTGTTGACAAAATCAGTGCCACCGAGCAAAGACCCATGCCATCCAGAGGGATGTACGCTGGTGAGGCTAAGCCACAAGACCATCTGGATGCAATCAATCATACGCTCAGTAAGCCGTTGCGTGGCAAGCCTTGGGCATATCCTACCATCGAGGGATTACGCTCTGAGATTCTTGAATACTTCGAGTTCATGGTAGGACGGAGGATTCCCCTCACGGTAGCAGGGTTGTGTGCATGGCTTGGCATCTCTACAGGGACAGCACGATACTGGAAAACCCATGAGCATCTTCTCCCGTGGTACAGCGAGATGGAGACCGCCATGGCATACATCCAGAG
>SABC01000012.1 GCA_009929175.1 Bacteroidia bacterium
GTGGAGGAGGTACTCACCGCATTGAGTGCCCTGCAAAGCGTTTCGGGCAGGCTGGAATATGTCAAAGGAGGAGACAATCTTACTGCTGTCGTTGATTACGCCCACACTCCCGATGCTCTGGGGAATGTGCTCAAAACACTCAGGGATGTTGCAAGTGACACCGAACTGATCACAGTGTTCGGATGTGGTGGCAACAGGGACAAAACCAAAAGGGCAGAGATGGCAAAAATATCGGCCAAATATTCGGACAGGATTGTGGTCACCTCCGACAATCCCAGATTCGAAGAGCCCGAAGCCATTATTGAAGATATCAAAAAAGGTTTCGAAAAAAAGGAACTCCTGAAAGCCATTTTCATTACAGACCGCAGGGAAGCGATTAAAAGTGCCCTCTCGATAGCCCGTCCGGGATCAATCATCCTGGTGGCAGGCAAAGGACACGAGAACTACCAGGATGTCAAAGGTGTAAAACACCATTTTGATGACAAAGAAGAGATTAACGCAGTATTTAAACTAATGGAATAAGAGATGTTATACAACCTATTTGAATATCTCAGGGATTTAGTGGATTTCCCCGGACTCGGACTGTTCCAATACATAACATTCCGGGCCTTCACTGCTGTATTGCTTTCTCTGACGATAGCACTCTTCGCAGGGAAAAAAATCATAGGTATGCTTGCAAAAAAGCAGATCGGAGAGGAAATACGTGACCTTGACCTGGAGGGGCAAATCCAAAAAAAGGGAACTCCTACCATGGGGGGAATAATAATCCTCATCTCTACCGTGATTCCGGCCCTTTTGCTGGGCGACCTCACAAACACATATGTCATATTGCTTATTATAACCACCATTTGGTTGGGAGGAATAGGGTTCATAGACGACTACATTAAGGTTTTCAAAAAGAATAAAGAGGGGCTTCACGGGCGCTTCAAGGTATTCGGGCAGGTATTCCTTGGTCTGGTTGTTGGTATAACATTGTATTATAGTGAACAAGCAGTAATAAGAGTTCCGGTGAAGGCTGCCAACGACCAAATTTATTCCGAAGTGATGGAGGGGAGCGGCAATAACACAACAACCAGGTATTTCAAAGACGAGAAAAGCACCAGGACCACAATCCCATTTGTTAAAAACAATGAATTCGACTATGCATGGCTGACACCTCTCAAAGGAGAAGCCGGCGAAATGGCTGCCTGGGTTATTTACATCATTGCAATAATTTTCATAGTCACTGCCGTATCAAACGGAACAAACCTTACAGATGGATTGGACGGACTCACCACAGGTGTTTCGGTCATCACCGGAACCACACTTGCAATCCTGGCATATTTATCGGGTAATATAATATACGCCAATTATCTCAATATAATGTACCTGCCCAACACAGGCGAAATAGTGATAGTTTTGGCTGCTTTTATCGGAGCTTTGATCGGGTTTCTGTGGTACAACTCCTACCCTGCACAGGTGTTCATGGGAGATACAGGAAGTCTTGCAATCGGAGGAATCATTGCGGTTGCAGCAGTCATGATCAAGAAAGAGCTGCTGATACCAATCTTATGCGGAATTTTCTTTGTAGAGAGCCTGTCGGTAATCATACAAAGATTCTATTTCAAATATACCAGGATAAAACATGGCAAAGGGGTCAGGGTGTTTAAAATGACACCACTTCACCACCATTTCCAAAAAGGGGAGAGTGATGCTCTCATCAAGGTTCCAAGAAATGCTCTTCCAGAGGCCAAAATTGTCACAAGGTTTTGGATCATAGCTGTATTCTTGGCAGTAATAACAATAATAACATTAAAAATTAGATAATTATGTCAAAAGTGGTTGTTCTGGGAGGAGGCGAAAGCGGAACCGGAGCTGCAGTCCTTGCAAAGGTAAAAGGTCACGACGTCTTTTTGTCGGACTGCAACATGATTTCCGAAGATGCCCGGATGCTTTTATCCGATTACGGCATAGGATATGAAGAGGGTGGCCATAGCCGTGATAAAATTATGGATGCAGACCTGGTAGTCAAAAGCCCGGGCATTCCCGACACTGTTCCCATTGTAGAGGAGATTGCCTCCAACGGGATTCCCGTGATTTCCGAAATCGAGTTTGCAGGCAAATACGACAGGGCCAAGAAAATATGCGTCACCGGAAGTAACGGGAAAACCACAACTGCATCAATCATCTATTTTCTGTTAAAGAATGCAGGTCTCAACGTTGGGCTTGCAGGTAACATCGGACAAAGTTATGCATACCAGGTAGCTACCTTCAATCATGACTATTATGTACTTGAAATCAGCAGCTTCCAACTAGATGGGATGTATGACTTCAAAGCCGATATTGCAGTCTTGCTCAACATAACCCCTGACCACCTGGACAGGTACGACAATGATATGGAAAACTACATCAAAGCAAAGTTCCGTATTACACAAAACATGTCTTCCGAAGATTGCTTTATTTTTTGTGCCGATGACCAGGTGAGCATTTCGCACCTCAATAAGATAGTACTCCATGCAAAGCAACTCCCGTTTAGCCAGGTAAAAGAGGTAGAACAAGGTGCCTTTGTTCGAGAAGAACAGATGCACGTCAAATATACCGACAACGAGTACCAGATGTTCCTCAACGAGCTTTCCTTGCAGGGCAAACACAACATTTACAACTCCATGGCAGCAGCCATAACCGGTAAAGTACTAAACATCGAGAACAATATCCTCAGGGAGAGCCTCTCCACCTTCAAAGGGGTGGAACACAGACTCGAAAAGGTTCTTAAAGTCAAAAATGTGTTGTATATCAACGATTCCAAAGCAACGAACGTGAACTCGGCATGGTATGCACTTGAGAGCATGAACACACCTGTAGTATGGATTGCCGGAGGGAAAGACAAAGGCAACGATTATGAACCACTTTACGAACTTGTCAAGGATAAGGTTAGGGTGCTGATTTGCCTTGGTGCAGACAACTCCAAGCTTCATAAATGCTTTGGAGGTATGGTTGCAGAGATCCACGATGCACGTTCGGCAGAAGAGGCAGTTTCCATAGCATACCAAAAAGCCCTCCCGGGCGAAACAGTATTGCTTTCACCTGCTTGTGCAAGTTTTGACCTGTTTAAGAATTATGAAGAGAGAGGGAGGCTGTTCAAGGAAGCGGTCAGTAAATTGTAATTAACGACAATATGGAAGGGATTAATTTAGGATTCATCAAGTTGAAAGGAGACAAAGTAATATGGATAATCATATTCCTTTTGTCCATGATATCTGTCATGGCTGTCTACTCATCCAGCAATGCCTTGGCATTTATGGAGAAAAAAAACACCATCGACTATCTTTTCCGCCAGATGCAATTCATCCTTTTCAGCCTGACCACAGTGTTTCTCTTTTACAATATTCCGCTGGGAGTTTACCGGATGTTCTCATTCCTTGTTATGCCGGCCGCAATCCTCCTTTTGATTGTGACAATGACATCGGGAGCCTCCTACAACGATGCCGACAGATGGATCAAAGTATTTGGATTCACAATCCATACCGGGGAGATAGCCAAAATTGCGATAATCATGTACCTTTCCCGTGTAATGGAGGCTCGTAAGTTTGACAATTTCAAAGAGTTTGCCTACTGGGTGGTTGCCCCCTTGGGGTTTGCGGTGCTGCTTATATTAAATGGCAGCATATCCATGGGTTTGCTTATAAGTGCCGTATCATTCCTTATGTTTGTGATTGCCGGCATCAAGTGGAGCCACCTTTTCAAAACCGCATTGATCGGAGTTGCAGCCATCGCTATGGTCGTGTTGCTGAACCTCTCCTTTGGAATATTCCCCAGGGTGGAGACAGCCGTCAACCGTATAAAGAACTTTACCACCGAAAAAACAATTGACAGCGAACTTTCGCCAATAGAAAAGCAACAACTCCTGGACAAAACCTTCCAGGCCGACATGGCAAGGATTGCGGTTGCTTCGGTTGGTGTATTTGGCAAAGGACCTGGTAACAGCACCCAAAGGAACCTCCTCCCCCATCCATTCTCCGATTTCATTTATGCAATCATAATCGAAGAGTACGGGCTTTTGCTTGGCGGAGTCTTTGTATTAATGCTCTATTTATGGTTTTTGGCCAGAGCAATCATGGTAACAAAGAAGTGCAGCACCAAATTCAGTTCAATGCTGGTCATGGGACTGGCCATACTTATCACCTCGCAGGCATTGCTGCACATTTGCGTTAATGTGGGGTTGTTGCCGGTCACAGGACATACGCTCCCATTGGTTAGTCTTGGGGGTACCTCCCTAATAATCATGGGAGGTGCATTCGGAATGATCCTGTCGGTAAGCCGTACTGTAGAAGCTGGTAACGATATTGAAGCCAACTCTCCCGCACAAGCAGAAGCGCCGCAAGATCAAGAGAATACCCCACTAACAGATCAAAATGAAGAGATAAAATGAGGGAAAAGAGGATCATAATCAGCGGAGGTGGTACGGGAGGACATATCTTTCCGGCAATTTCCATTGCAAATGCATTGAAAAGAGTGGAGCCAGATTGCGAGATACTGTTTGTCGGAGCCCTCGGCAGGATGGAAATGGAAAAGGTTCCCGCTGCAGGTTACAGAATAGCAGGATTGCCGGTGAGCGGACTCAAAAGGTCTCTCTCATTATCCAATCTCAAACTACCTTTCATGTTTGTCAAAAGCATTATTGAGGCGGGACGGATCATTAAAAAATTCAAACCCGATGCTGCTGTGGGTGTTGGCGGTTATGCAAGTTTTCCCCTCCTTAAAGCAGCCTCATTGAAAAAAATACCCTATATAATCCAGGAGCAAAATTCCTATGCAGGAGTAACCAACAAACTGCTTGCAAAAAAGGCGAGTAAAATATGTGTTGCATATGAAGGGATGGAAAAGTTTTTCCCTGCCGGTAAGATTTTACTTACCGGCAATCCCGTAAGGTCCACAATCAAACGGGCAACCCCACAGGAACAAATGGATGCAAAAGCAGGGTATGGGTTTGGGACAGAGACTCCCGTGCTTTTGGTTGTCGGGGGGAGCCTGGGAGCCGGCACCCTCAACACCGCTGTAAAAAAATGGATATTGGAGAACGCCCAAAGCAATATAGGAATCATCTGGCAGTGCGGCAAATACTATTATGACCAGTCTGTTTTGTTCAACCAATCCAATCCAAGGTCATTTGTCCAATGCTTCGAATTCATCTCCAACATGGAGGAGGCCCTTGCTGCTGCCGATGTTGTGATATCCAGGGCAGGAGCCGGAACAATATCCGAACTGTGTATAGCCGGCAAAGCTACAATTTTTGTTCCCTCTCCAAATGTGGCAGAGGACCATCAGACAGCCAATGCCATGGCATTAACGAGTAAAGGAGCAGCCCTGATGGTGAGGGACAACGAGGCTCCTTCAATTTTGATGGCCGAGGCCATGAAACTTTTGAATGACAGGGATACAATAGAAAAATTAGAGAAAAGTATGTTAGGGATGGCGCTATACGGCTCAGATGAAAAAATCGCAGGCCAAGTGCTGTCACTCATCAATTCAAGCAAAGAAGGAGAGAAGTTATGAAAAATGTATATTTCATAGGAATCGGCGGAATCGGGATGAGTGCCCTTGCAAGGTACTATAACCACCAAGGGTGCTATGTTGCTGGTTATGACAGGACCCCATCTAAGCTCACCCACCAATTGGAAGCAGAGGGGATCTACGTCCATTACCAAGACTCACACTCCAATATTCCTGAAAGGATCAAAGAAGACAAAGAAGCGTTGGTCATCTACACACCGGCCATTCCCCACGACTCTCCAGAACTGCAATGGCTTACTTCCAACGGATACAAAATAATTAAACGTTCGGAAGCACTTGGCCATTTGGCAAGTTCCAAAAAATGCCTTGCAGTTGCAGGAACCCACGGAAAGACAACAACCTCAACCCTGCTTGCCCATATACTGGAACATTCGGGGGAGGGCTGCACAGCGTTCCTTGGCGGCATTTCGGTAAACTACAACACAAACCTTTTGCTTAGTCGCAACAATGTCCTGGTAGCTGAGGCCGATGAGTTCGACCGCTCATTCCTGCAATTATGGCCGCAAATCGCAGTCATAACCTCTGCCGATGCCGACCACCTGGATATATACAACGACCACAGCACAATAATCGGGGCTTTTGCAGATTTTGCAGCACAGGTGAGCCAAAGCGGCTCCCTTGTGGTAAAGAAGGGAATTGAGCAAGCTGTCACATCCAAGGCAAAGACCAAAGTATACACCTACTCATACGATTCTCCATGTGATTTCTACGCCGGAAACCTCGTTATGGAAGAGGGAGGCTACTTCCGTTTTACACTCAATTATCCCGGAGGCAGTATAGACGATTGCAAGGTAGGAATACCTGGTTGGATTAATGTGGAGAATGCTGTTGCTGCCTCGGCAGTCGCCATCCTCCACGGCACCGATCCCCAAAAGGTAAAAGAGGCTCTGGCACAATTCCGCGGAGTCAGGAGAAGGTTCGAATTGCTTCTCAAAACCCGGAAATGCGCCTATATAGACGACTACGCCCACCACCCCAAGGAGCTTTCAGCAGCCCTGAGTTCCATCCGGAACATCTTTCCCGGCAAAAAAATCACTGTTGTTTTCCAGCCTCACCTGTATACACGTACCAGGGATTTTGCCCAGGAGTTTGCACAAAGCCTCAGTCTTGCCGACGAACTGATATTGCTGGACATATACCCGGCAAGGGAGCTGCCGATCGAGGGCATTACCTCCCAAACCATACTAAAGGATGTTACCTTGGAAGAGAAAACACTTACAAGCAAGGAAAATCTGTTTGAAGTGCTTTCAAACAAAAAAATTGAGGTACTTGTAACATTTGGAGCAGGTGATATCGACAGGCTGACTGAACCCATTGCAGAGTATTTGAAAAACAGGTACGATGTTTAAAAAGATTCTCATATACACAGGATACAGTGTGATAACCATTGCGCTGGCTGCCTATTTTTACCTCTCTTCACAGTTGGTTACAGCAGAGAGCAGGCAGCTCTCTTGCAAAACTATCGAAGTGATTATCCTGGACAGCGCATACAACCGGTTCGTGAGCCGCAGCGAAATCAAGGGACTGCTTAACGAAGAGGGGATTAAGACAGAACAAAGCAAACTGGCAGAGATCAACCAGCACCATCTGGAACAGGTGATTAACAACCGCACTGCTGTGAAGGTTTCACATGTAAGCTATACCAGGAGCGGGAACCTACGGGTCCACATAACCCAAAGAAGGCCTATCATCCGTTTAGAAACAGTTAACGGAGGGTTTTACATGGATGACTCTGCATACATCTTCCCGCTTATCCGAAGCTTTACTTCCTACGTACCCGTAGTTACAGGAGAGCTGGCACTCTCTTTACCTCCCGGGTATCGTGGAGAGGGAGACCTGGAAGACAAAAAAATTGCAGGACTATACAACATGGCATTGTTCCTCGACCAAAACCAAGACTGGAATGCCATGATAGAGCAGATTTACGTGGATTCGCACGGAATACTCTACATGACT
This sequence comes from Bacteroidia bacterium, assembly GCA_009929175.1. GTDB lineage: Bacteria > Bacteroidota > Bacteroidia > Bacteroidales > UBA932 > Bact-08. The sequence continues at coordinate 7,507 of SABC01000012.1, forward strand.
CCCAGGGCCGGCAAAACAGAGATTATATTCGGAACACCCGAAAACATAGAGTACAAGTTCAAAAAACTGGACAGTTTTTACAAAAAGGTTGTCCCTGCAATGGGTTGGGACGCATACAGCACTGTAGACCTTAGCTTTAGTAACCAGCTTGTATGTAAGAAAACAGAAAAACATCAAGAGAATAAACAGATAAAAACATAAACTTATGAATAATTACATCGCAGCGATTGACCTGGGTACAACCAAGGTAGTAACCCTGGTCGGAGAGAAAACAGAATCAGGATTCAAGATCATAGCCTACATGGAGGTTCCTTCCAAGGGAGTAATGAGAGGAGAGGTTGTGAATATCCAGAATGTCCTGGATTCGCTCCTTCCGGCACTGGCAGAGGTAAGACGTTCCCAATCGATAGAGATAAAGGATGTGTTTGTAGGTATTGCCGGACAAAATATCAAATGTATGTCTCAAAGGCTGAGCCGTAACCGCAGCAAGTCGGACGACCTGATCATGGACGATGAGATAGAAGAGATGATCAAGGAGATGGCAAACTCCCGTGTACCTGCCGGCGAAAAGATCCTTCATGTTATCCCCCAAGCCTATAATGTAGATGACCATATAGGTGTAGAGAATGCTAGTGGCATGACAGGCACCCGCATAGAAGGAGACTACAAGCTGTTTATTGGAAAAATAAACTCCGTAGAACATAGTAAGCTAGTAATCAACAGGGCAGGATTAAACCTTAAGGAACTCATCCTGGAGCCTGTGGCCTCGGCAAAAGCTGTGCTTACCGAAGACGAAATGGAGCTCGGAGCAGCAATGATAGATATGGGCGGAGGAACCACAGACCTGTTGATCTACCATAACAATATTATCAGGCATACAGCCGTAATTCCGTTTGGAGGCAATTCCATTACCGAAGACCTTCGCCATGGGTGCAGTGTTTCCCTTAAGAACGCAGAGCAGATGAAAATCCAGTATGGCTCTTGCTACAGCGAGTTTGCACCCGAAAACAAAACTGTTGTGATACCCGGTATCGGAGAGCTGGAAAAAAGGGAGGTCTCCTTCAAGTTCATCGCCAGAATCATCGAAGCCCGGGTAGAGGAGATAATAGAAGCAATCATGTATGAAATTGAGAATTCCGGCTATATGGACAAACTGGGGGCTGGGATAGTCCTTACCGGAGGTGGCTCTCAATTGACAAATCTCAAACAATTTATCCAGTCAAAAACAGGATATTCCGTTAGGATTGCCTCTCCCGTAAACCACCTTTCGCACGACACTCCGCAGGAGGTTTGCAAGCCTTCCTCTTCTACAGCAATCGGATTGCTTATGATTGGTCACGATAAAATGAAGAATATTGCCCAATCTGCGCCCGAAGAGGAGCCGGTGCTTTTCGAAGATCTGGAAATTGCGGCTCCGGCCACATCCAAAGAGGAAAAAAACAAGAAAAAAAGTATCAGGAAAACCGGAAGGTTTCTGGGGGGAGTATCCCATATTTTGGGGGATATATTTGACACAACCAATAATGAAGCATAACTTTGCATTATGATGGAAGAATATTTACCGACAGACTGGGAATCCGGAAAGTCAATAATCAAAGTTATTGGTGTAGGAGGCGGCGGAGGCAACGCTGTGAACCAAATGTACCGCCTGGGGATCAAGGATGTGGACTTTTTGATCTGCAACACCGATAACCAAGCTTTGAGGGCTAGCCCTATTCCCGAAAAGATCCAGCTGGGTAACGATGTCACCCGTGGCCTTGGCGCAGGGTGTAACCCCGAAAAAGGAAGGAAAGCAGCCATGGAAAGCATAGATGTTATCCAAAAATCCCTGGAAGGTGGTACAGAAATGGTATTTGTCACTGCCGGTATGGGTGGAGGCACCGGTACCGGAGCAACACCCGTCATTGCAAAGATTGCAAGGGACATGGGACTTTTGACAGTGGGAGTTGTTACACTGCCGTTCCGTGATGAGGGAAGCGAGTTCCTCAAAAGGGCACTCCACGGAATCAAAGAGCTGGAAAAAAACGTGGACAGTCTTTTGATCATAGACAATCAAAAGCTTTACAAAATCTTTGGGGAGCTATCGATATTCGAAGCATTTCCCAAGGCTGACTCAGTATTGTCTACTGCTGTCAAGGGAATTGCAGAGATCATTACCCGCCCTGGCTTTATCAATGTAGATTTTGCCGATGTTCGCATGGTTATGGAAAACAGCGGAATGGCCCTTATGGGCTCTGGAACCGCAAGTGGGGACAACCGCGCTATCCGGGCGGTGGAAGAGGCTTTCTCCTCTCCTCTGCTCAATGATTTTGACCTGACCTCGGCAAAAAACGTATTGGTCAATATCACATCCAGTGACACCCATGGCCTTACAATGGCAGAGTTATCACAGGTTATGGACTACATCAGCGAGTTTACAGGAGGCAACGCATCCAATTTCAAACGCGGAGTGCTGTGTGACCCCGATATTGGCAGTGCCATCAGCGTTACCATTGTTGCCACCGGATTCGATATGAATACCCTTCCCCAGATTTCCACAAACGGAGGAGAGATAATCGACGTCCATGTCTTAGGGCAGGACCAACCCGAAAAGGAGGCTACTCCTGCAAAGCCTAAGGCAGAGGAAAAGATCACAATAATCCCGGTACAGGCTCCTGTAAGGAACATCCCGGTCAACCTGCCACAAGCAGGCGAAAAAGCCGAAACCAACTTTATAAAAAAAGAGAAACCCACCCTGATCATCGATCCGGGTGAAGATATAACTCGATTCGAGAACCAGCCGGCATACATTAGGAAACAGCTCAAAATAAAGCATCAGGATGGCAGCCTGCCAACAAAAGAGATGCGTGACAGCAGCACCTTCAGGCTGGAAGAGAGCAACGGCAAACAACAATTGCTTTCGGATAACTCATTCATCCACCAAAACCAGGATTGATATGGAAAGGAAGACCAGGGTAAGATTTGCTCCCAGTCCTACAGGGCCCTTGCATATGGGCGGAGTGAGGACAGCATTGTACAATTATCTCTACGCAAAACAGAAAGGAGGTACTTTCATACTCCGGATAGAGGATACCGACTCGCAAAGGTTTGTTCCGGGCGCCGAGGAGTATATTATAGAATCCCTTGCATGGTGCGGCATATCGCCCGATGAGGGTATCGAAGGAGGAGTTGTTGCAACCCAGCCCTCGGCACAACACCCACATGCACCATACAGGCAATCACAAAGGAAAGATATTTACCAAAGGTATGCTTTGGAACTTGTAGCCAAAGGTCATGCCTACTATGCATTTGACTCTGCTGCCGAACTTGAAGTTATGAGAAGCAGGGCCGAAGGCGAGGGTAAAACCTTCACTTACAACCATGAGGTACGGGACTCTCTGAACAACTCACTTACCCTTAACCAAGAAGAGTGTGCAAAGAGACTATCAGAGAACCACAACTGGGTTATACGGTATAAGATGCCTGTAGACCGGATCATCAAAATGAAAGATATGATAAGGGGAGAAATCGAAGTTAACAGCTCTACCCTTGACGACAAGGTGCTGTGGAAGGCTGCAGACCAACTTCCCACCTATCATCTTGCCAACGTAGTGGATGACAAACTCATGGAAATATCAGATGTTATCCGTGGAGAAGAGTGGCTGCCCTCGCTTCCACTTCACTATATGTTGTATGAATCCCTGGGTTGGGAGAATCTTAGGCCCTCTTTTGCCCACCTTTCGCTATTGCTCAAACCCGACGGCAAAGGGAAACTCAGCAAAAGGGACGGAGACCGTCTTGGATTTCCCGTATTTCCTTTGGAATGGAAAAACGAGCAGGGAGAAATTTCCAAAGGTTACAGGGAGGAGGGCTATTACCCCGAGGCATTTGTGAATATGCTGGCTTTTCTTGGATGGAATCCAGGTACCGAACAGGAGATCTTTTCCCTGGATGAGCTTGTCAACGCCTTTTCAATGGAGAGGGTTGTCCGCTCGGGTGCCAAGTTCAATGCCGAAAAGGCCAAATGGTACAACCAAGAGTACCTTAGGAAAAAGGATACCATGGAACTTGCAAAAGAGTTGATGCCAATTTTGGCAGAAAAAGGTATAACCAAAGAGCCTCAATATGTTTGTAAGGCATTGGACCTTATCAAGGACCGGATAGCCTTTGTAAAGGAGGCGTGGCCACTGGCCGATTACCTCTTTGAGGCCCCCACATCTTACGACCCCAAGGTAAAGGCAAAGTTTTGGAATGAACAGACGCCGGCAATAATTGGAGACCTTTGCAAAGTGTTGCAGGAAAGCGAAAGCTTTGAGAGTTCCGCAATTGAAGAATTGCTCCCCAAATATATAAAGGAAAACCAATTACCGATGGGTGCCGTGATGAACTCGCTCAGATTGTTACTCGTTGGTGAGTCCAAAGGACCTGGTGTTGCCGAAATAATGGCACTTTTGGGCAGAGAGGAGACCTTGAGACGTTTGGCACAGGAGATTTAATCAATCTCCTCTTTAGATGCCCCTGATTCTTTTTTCCCATTTCCAAGCCGACCGCATGACCTCCTCCACGGGGGTGTCTGCAACCCATCCAAGCTCCTTGTTGGCTTTGGCAGGATCAGCCCAAACCTGTTCCACATCGCCTGCCCTTCTTGGAGCAATACGGAATGGAACTTTCACATTGTTGGATTCCATGAAAATGTCCAACACTTCCAGTACCGATAATCCCCGTCCGGTACCAAGGTTAAAGTACTCTGACGTTCCCCTCACCTTTTTTCCCCTGAGCCTTTCGATTGCTGCAACATGGGCTTTGGCAAGGTCGCAAACATAAATATAATCCCTGATGCAAGAGCCGTCAGGAGTATTGTAATCATTCCCGAAAACGCTGAGCTCCTTACGTAAACCCGCTGCTGTCTGGGTTACAAACGGGAGCAGGTTCTGAGGGACTCCCCTGGGCAATTCACCGATATGGGCAGAAGGGTGGGCTCCGATAGGGTTGAAATACCTGAGGGATATCACATTGAGATCAGACTTAGGAGTGTTTACACAATCCTCCAATATACTCTCACACATTTGCTTGGTTTTTCCGTAAGGCGATTGAGCAGGTTTCAGGGGCGCCTCTTCTCCCACAGGGAGATTGTCGGAGGATGGCTGCCCGTAAACAGTGCAGGAAGAGGAAAACACAATCGACCCATTGCCCTTGGCCATCATGATTCCTGCTAGATTTATAAGGGAAACCAGGTTGTTGCTATAATACATCAATGGCCTTTCCACACTCTCTCCCACCGCTTTGTAAGCTGCAAAATGGATAGCATGGTCAATGTCGGGAAACTTATCGAAGAGTGCCTCAAGCGAGGCCTTGTCAGTACAATCAATCTTTTCAAAAACAGGTTTGACCCCGGTTATCTTTTGAATTCCATCGAGCACCTCTTCCGAGGAATTTGACAGGTTATCTGCAATGACAGGCTCATATCCTGCAGTATAGAGTTCAACGACGGTATGTGCGCCAATGTACCCGGCACCCCCTGTTACAAGTACTTTTTCCCTTTTCATTGCTTGTATTTGTTAAAAATCAGGATTTGTAGAACTCCTTGATGGCCTCGCAAATATTTTGTTGGATCTCCAGGTTCAGTTCGGTATGCATTGGTAAAGATAAGACTTCGCTGGCCAGCTTTTCGGAATTATCAAGTGGTACCCGTACTGCCGAGATGGGCATAAATGCCTCTTGTTTATTGAGAGACAACGGGTAATATGTCATAGAGGCAATGCCTTTGGATGCCAGGAACTCCCTTAATTTGTCTCGCTCTTTTACCCGGATTGTGAATTGGTGGTAAACGTGGTTGCTGTAAGGCACTTCTGTTGGCAACACTATCTCTTCTAGCCCGCTAAGAAGCTCTTTGTATATCCGGGCTGCGCTGTACCTGGCTGCAGAATATCCGTCCAGATGTTGCAGCTTTACGTTTAATATTGCAGCCTGTATGGAATCCAGCCTGGAATTGCAACCAATTATATCGTGGTGGTATTTGACTTTTTGACCATGGTCGGTCACCATTTTTATACTGGCGGCCAATTTGCTGTCCTGGGTAAAGATCGCGCCTCCGTCACCGTAACATCCCAGGTTTTTTGTGGGGAAAAATGAGGTACACCCGATATGGCCAATGGTTCCCAGGTATTTTTGAGTCCCGTCGGCAAAGGTGTACTTTGCCCCAAGTGCTTGAGCGTTGTCTTCAATCACAAACAGTGAGTGCTCCCGTGCAATCTTCATGATCTCCTCCATAGGGGCAGCCTGGCCAAACAGGTGAACAGGCACTATGGCTTTGGTTTTTGGCGAAATAGCCTTGACAATCCCTTGAGCATCGATGTTAAAAGTGGTTTCATCCACATCCACCAAAACAGGTACCAGGCCGAGCAAACCAACAACCTCTGCTGTTGCAGCAAAAGTAAATGACGGCACAATGACCTCGTCTCCAGGCTGCAGGCCCAGAGCCATCATCGCAACCTGCAGGGCATCCGTACCATTGGCACAACCTACCACATAACCGGAGCCAAGGTATCCTGCAAGGTTTTTTTCAAATTCATGTACCGCCGGCCCGTTAATAAAACTGCAGCTGTCTACGACATCCTGGATAGATCTGTCAATATCTTCCTTGATCTTTAAATATTGACCCCTCAGGTCAAGCATAGGAATCTTCATATCTCATATTATTATCGAACTACAAATGTATAAAATTCTTCACTCATTTAATAAATCGCTATCTTTGCAACTATGAAAGAGTTTGTAAAAAACATAGGAATAGCCTCCGACCATGCAGGATTTGAGATGAAAGAGGCCATTAAAAAATTTCTGGAGGAGCATAACGTAAAAGTTAAGGACTTTGGCACAAACTCCTCCCAGAGTATGGATTACCCCGATGTTGCCCACCCGCTCGCAACAGCTGTACAGGATGGAACCCTCCCCTTGGGAATCGCTATCTGCGGTTCCGGAAACGGAATCAGCATGACCCTCAACAAACACAAGGGAGTCAGGGCTGCATTGTGCTGGAATACCGAACTTGCGCAACTAGCCCGTAACCACAATGATGCAAACATACTCTCCCTGCCTGCAAGGTTCATTGAGACATCTACTGCCATCCGGATTGTGGAGACCTTCCTGAGCAGCGCATTCGAAGGGGGCAGGCACCTCAACAGAGTCAACAAGATCGATTGCGTGTAAAGAGACAGGATGGCAACACCCCATAAAACAATCAACGGAGCCACAGTCATGGACAGGCATTCGTTGAATTCACAGCTTTCCAGGAATCCCGGGGATTATCCCGGCGGTTTGGTTTTCCTGATAGACAAACCTTACGGGTGGACATCCTCTGATGCTGTCAGGAAACTAAAGTTTTCACTGCAAAGATGGTTTGGCGTCAAAAACATCAAGGTTGGGCATGCAGGCACCCTGGACCCTCTTGCAACAGGGGTGCTTATGGTGTGTGCCGGCAAAGCAACCAAAATTGCCGAGGCCCTTCAATCCCAGGAAAAAGAGTATATTGCCGAGATTACATTTGGTGCTACAACACCCTCCTTTGACCTGGAAAAGGAGGTTGATGCAACATTCCCCACGAGCCACATAACCAAAGATGCCATTGATTCCGTAATACCCGGGTTCCTCGGCACCCAGGAACAAATGCCACCACTCTTTTCGGCAAAGCTGATTGATGGACGCAGGGCATACGAGATTGCCCGGGAAGGCAAAGAAGCAACTATGAAGCCGGCATTGATCACAATCCACAGAATGGAGATCATGCTTTGGGAACCTCCTGTGCTCACACTACGGATTTCTTGCAGCAAAGGCACGTATGTCAGGTCCATTGCTAGGGATCTTGGGATTTCCTTGGGTAGCGGTGCTCATCTTAGCGGGCTTATCCGAAGCTCTTCGGGAGAGTTCAGGGTTGCCGATGCAATTTCTTTTGAAAAGCTGAAACCTTTTTTCGAATAATACGTATAATTAGATACTTGTTTATTTTCGAAAATCAGTATCTACATCTATATGAAATTATCACAGTTCAATTATCATCTCAATCCTGACCAAATAGCCAAATACCCGTCAAAGTACAGGGACGAATCGAGACTATTGGTCCTCCACAGAAAAACCGGAGACATAGAGCACAAAACCTTCAAGGACATCCTTGAATTAAGCAACGAAAACGACCTTTTTATCTTTAACAACACCAAGGTCTTCCCAGCCAGGCTCTATGGCAATAAAGAAAAGACCGGAGCCGAAATCGAAGTGTTCTTGTTAAGAGAACTCAACAGGGAGCAAAGGTTATGGGATGTACTTGTCGATCCTGCAAGGAAAATCCGGATTGGAAACAAACTCTATTTTGGAGAAAACGACAATCTGGTTGCAGAGGTAATAGACAACACAACATCCAGGGGCCGAACTTTGCGTTTCTTGTTTGATGGCACACACGAAGAGTTCAAGGCTACGCTTTTCAAGCTTGGCGAAATGCCTATCCCAAAATGGATCAGGCCAAAAGCAGAGGCAATTGACAGCGAGAGGTACCAGACAATCTTTGCACACCACGAAGGAGCTGTAGCGGCACCTGCTGCAGGGCTCCACTTTAGCAGGGAACTGCTCAAAAGAATGGAGATAAAAGGAATAGATACCACTCAAATTACCCTTCATATGGGACTTGGCAACTTCCGTACGGTAGACGTAGAGGACCTCTCAAAACACAAGATGGACTCCGAACAGGTTAACATATCGGAAGAGAGTGCAAACATCATCAACACTGCAAAAGAGAGAGGCAACAAAGTCTTTGCCGTAGGAGTCACTGTCATGCGTGCTATTGAAACTTCCGTCACAACCCGAAACCAACTCAAACCCTACGAAGGCTGGACAAACAAATTTATTTTCCCCCCCTACCACTTTTCAATTGCAGACGCCCTGATTTCAAACTTCCAGCTCCCGCAGAGCACCATGCTGATGACAGCCGCTGCTTTTGGAGGATTCGACAACGTTATGAGAGCCTATAATGTTGCCCTGAAAGAGGGATACAAGATCGGCACGTACGGAGATGCAATGTTGATTATCTGATTATCCTTTTTCAAGAAAAATTATCCTTTTTCAAGATCAGGGCAACTGTTCATGTAGTAATTTTGGCCAAAAAGGCCTTATGGATTACCCAGAAAGGGTTTACATGGTTGCCCTCAACAAACTGTTCACTTACGAACCTGCCTTTGCTAGGGAACTTATTGCAGAAGCAGGTTCTGCCTCTGCAATATTCACTCTTCTCAAAAATGATTTCACGGCAGTACTACGCAAAAAAAGTGAGTCTGCCGGTGTGGTGTCGTATGAAACGCTGGCCGCAGATTCTTGCGAAGAACTCAGGTGGGCAGAGTACTCCGGAATTTCGGTCATGTTCTGCAACGATCCGTTGTCAGGGTACCCCCCTCAGTTACTGGAGTGCGATGACCACCCCCTGGTCATATATAAAAAAGGGAACCTCTCACTGGATCACCAATCTTTCTTGGGGGTGGTCGGGACAAGGAGGGCAACACCCTACGGTCGCGAAGCCTGCAAAAGGATAATCGGTGACATTGCCAATCAACTACCGGGCACCGTTATTGTAAGCGGCCTGGCATTCGGGATAGACATAGAGGCCCATAAAGCGGCCATGGATAACGGGCTTCCCACAGTAGCCGTTCTGGGGTGCGGTCCGGACAGCATCTATCCCTCCTCCCACGCCAGGTACTCTGCAAGTTTGATGAAAAACGGTGCATTTTTAACCGAGTTCCCAAAAAAAAGCCGCAACCATAAAATCAATTTCCTCCGTCGTAACAGGATCATTGCAGGGCTCTGTGAAGGAGTGCTGGTGGTAGAATCGGCAGAAGACGGAGGCTCCATGATCACCGCAGAACTATCAAACGGGTACAACAGGGAGGTTTTTGCATTACCCGGCAGGCTTGGCGACAAAATGTCGCAAGGTTGTAACTATCTTATTGCTAATAATAAGGCTACGATTTTCACATCAGTAAAAGCATTGGCAACACAACTAGGCTGGAAAAGCCTGCAATCAAAAGGCACTGGTGTCCAGATGAGCATATTGGACCCGCAAGGTTCCGATAAAGAAAAAATATTAGTAGTTTTGTCTTCCGGAAGTGAGCCTGGAGTAGACTCGATTGCTGCCCAGACATCCATTCCTGCCGGCAAGCTGCTCTCCCTCCTGCTGGAGCTGGAGCTCGAAGGCAGGATTTATTCGTTGCCGGGTAAAAGATACTCGGCACTATAGGCACAAAGGAATGACAAATTTTATAGATACACACATACACCTATACGACAAAGAGTTCGAAAACGACCTTGGCCATGTGGTCTCCCGGGCAAACAGTGCCGGCATAACAAAAGTGATCCTCCCTGGAATTGACAGCTCAGTTTGGGATTCCCAAAGCAAGGTGATTTCCGGGTTCCCCGGGTTTGCATACGGTTGCGCAGGGCTACACCCCACTTCGGTGGGGAGCGACTGGCTCCGGGAGCTCGATTTTGCATTGGAAAAAATTGAGAACCCTGGCATTGTTGCCGTTGGCGAAATCGGCCTGGATTGTTACTGGTCGGTAGAATTCCTTGATCAGCAAATAATTGCGTTCGAAGAGCAACTCAGGGCAGCTGCAAAAAGGGATCTGCCGGTTATTATCCACTCCAGGGATGCCACCGAACTTATTTTTAAATCAATCGAAAAGCTTAAGCATTTGGGATTACGTGGCGTTTTCCACGCATTTTCGGGGAGTTACGAAACCTACCGTCAAATCCGTAAATCCGGGAACTTTCTGGCCGGTATAGGAGGTGTCATAACGTTCAAAAACAGCAAACTATCCCAGGTTGTCGAGAAGATGGACAAAGAAGACATAGTACTTGAGACCGACGCCCCATGGCTCACTCCCGCCCCATACCGGGGAAAGAGGAACGAACCTGCATACATCCGGGAGATTGCAACAAAAGTTGCCGGGGTACTAGGTTGTGATTTGGAAGAAATAGCACAAACAACAACAGATAATGCACTCAGATTATTCAAAATCGATAAGTGACCAAAAGGCCAACATCCTCCTTATATACACAGGAGGCACCATCGGCATGAAGCAGGATCCGGAAACACTGGCCCTTGTACCCTTCAATTTTGAGGAGATACTAGCAGAGGTTCCCGAACTCAAGAAGATCGTACATACAATAGACACCCACTCATTCGACCCTCCGGTTGACTCATCCGATATAGAGCCTTCCCGCTGGAAAGAGATTGCAGATGTGATTTACCAAAAATACGACAATTATGATGGGTTCGTGATTTTGCACGGCACCGATACAATGTCATATTCTGCCTCTGCACTTGGATTTATGATGGAAAATCTGGAAAAACCGGTAATCTTTACCGGGAGCCAGTTACCTGTAGGGATGCTCCGTACCGACGGCAAGGAAAACCTCATTTCCGCCATAGAAATTGCTGCTGCCAGGGATACCCTGGGAAGGGCAATTGTTCCCGAAGTGTGCATCTACTTTGGCAGCCAGCTATTCCGTGGCAACCGGACCACAAAAGACAACGCCGAAAACTTCAACGCTTTCCGCTCACCCAACTATCCACCCCTTGCCGAGGCCGGTATACATATAAAATACAACCAACATTACATCAATTACCCATCACAATGGGGTAGGGCACTCCATATAAAAACCTCAACATGCAACCGTGTAGCTGTAATGAGGCTTTTCCCGGGCATTACCCCCGAAGTTGTCAAAGGTATCACCGGAATACCCGGGCTCAGGGCACTCGTTCTGGAGACCTACGGTTCGGGCAATGCCACAACCCGAAGGTGGTTCCTTGACATACTCGAAGAGGCTGTTCAAAACGGACTTATTATCCTTAACGTGTCACAATGCCCTGCCGGAAAAGTAGATATGGAGGCATACGCTACCGGAATCCAGCTCAAGGAAATGGGGGTTATCAGCGGGCATGACAGCACTTTGGAAGCAGCCGTCACCAAATTATTTTTTTTACTGGGACATCAATCTGAAAACAATACTATTAAGGAGCTGCTTAATAAAAATTTAAAAGGAGAAATTTCAATCAATTAGTGTTTATTTAAAAAATCTTTCTAAATTGCACGATAATTGGCTTTACTACGTAAACAGATAACTATTTAAAATACATTGTTTAATACTTTAATCATTCAAAAATTTATGAAAAAATTTTTCATGTTTTTGGCAGTACTTGGTTTCATTACCATTTCTGCACAGTATGCTGCTGCTCAAACACCGGACCCTGCATCTGACCTGACAGTTCAACAGGAAATGCCTATCCACCAGCAGCTTAAAACTAAATTTATCGAAGGTGGAGCTGGTTTCATGGCCAGTATCCTGATGTGTTTGATCTTTGGTCTGGCAATCGCCATCGAAAGGATCATTTACCTGAATATGGCAAGCACCAACACCGATAAACTACTCAGGAAAATTGAAGAAGCAATGGCCAATGGCGGAGTTGAGGCTGCAAAAGATGTGTGCCGCAATACCAAAGGCCCTGTTGCAAGTATCTTCTACCAAGGTCTTGCACGTGCCGACGAAGGTATAGAGGTTGTTGAAAAATCAGTTGTTTCATACGGTTCTGTTCAAATGAGCCAGCTGGAAAACGGTCTTTCATGGATTTCGCTCTTTATCTCAATTGCTCCTATGTTGGGTTTCATGGGTACTGTTATTGGTATGATCGGAGCTTTCGATGCTATCGAGGCAGCCGGAGATATCTCCCCCAACCTTGTTGCCGGTGGTATTAAAGTTGCTCTTATCACTACCGTTACCGGTCTTATCGTAGCGATTATCCTCCAGATTTTCTACAACTACCTGATCGCAAAAATCGACGGTATCGTTGTTACTATGGAAGATGCTTCAATCTCGCTTATCGATATTTTGGTAAAAGCTAAAAAATAATTGAATTATGTCAAAATTCGCAAAATATATCTTATTCCTGCTTTTCGGGCTGGGAGTATTGCTTACAATTCTGTTCTTCATCAATCAGGATGGCATGCTGGACACTTACCTGTTCTATGCTTACCTGCTGTTTGGAGTCGGAGCTGTTTTGGCGATAGTTCTTCCACTGATTAGCATGGCCCAAAATCCCAAGGCTCTTAAGAAAGTCTTGTTCGGGATTTTGCTGGCTGCAGGACTGGTGGTTGTGTCGTATCTGCTGGCTTCCGGAGACCCGGTAGCTGTAAACCTGGCCGAAGAGCCCACTGCTTTTACATATAAAATCACAGACACAGGTCTGATTCTTACATACATACTACTGGCAGTATCGTTCTTTTCAATAATTGCCGGCAGTGTTATGAACATGGTTAAAAACCGCTAATTAATTAATCAATATGGCAAGACCAACACAGGAAATCAATGCAGGGTCGATGGCTGACATCGCTTTCTTGCTGCTTATATTCTTCCTAATGGTGACAACCATGGACACCGAGACAGGTCTGCAGCGTCGTCTTCCCCCTATGCCCGATGAGAATCAGCAACAGGAGGATGTAAAGATCAACAAGCGTAACATCCTTGTTGTACGTCTTAACGACAATGACCGCTTGTTTGCCGGTGGAGACATGATGGATGTCAGCCAGCTCAAGGATAAAGCCAAGGAGTTCCTTTTGAACCCTGCGAACAGTGAGAATCTTCCTGAGAGGGAAATCAAACCTATCGAAGGTTTTGGAAACTATGCCGTATCAAAAGGAGTAATATCCCTGCAAAACACCCGCGGAACCAGCTACAAGGCCTATATAGCGGTTCAGAACGAACTGGTGAAGGCAGTTAATGAGATCCGCGATGAGTTTGCAATGCAAAACTTCGGAAAGCCATACGTGGCACTTGACGAGGAAAAGCAGAGGATTGTAAGGGATGCTATCCCTCAGAACATCTCTGAGGCAGAACCTAAAGATACCGGCAAAAAATAGAAATCATAAAAAGAGAGAGATTATGGCAAAATTTTCAAAAAAAGGGAAAAAAGGTGCGCCTGCGATGAGCACGGCTTCGCTTCCCGATATTGTCTTCATGATTCTGTTCTTCTTCATGGTTTCTACAACTATGCGACAAACAGACCGTCTGGTAAATGTTAAGTTACCTGAGGCTACCGAAGTTGCAAAACTGGAGAGGAAAGACCTTGCTGCATACATTTACGTTGGAACACCTATTGCCAGCCGTCAGGCACAATACGGTACCGACGCACGTATACAGCTCAACGATTCCTTCAAAACGGTAGATGACATCAGAGACTTTATCGCTGCCGAGCGTGAAACACTTAGTGAGGCAGACCGTTCTTTCATGACAGTAAACATCAAAGCCGACGAAAACGTCCGGATGGGTATCGTAACTGATATCAAACAGGAGTTAAGGAGAACCTCAGCTTTGAGAATTATGTACAATGCGAGAAGGTCCGAGTAAACCTCTATAAATTATTTCGGGAACAGGGTGGCTTTTGAACAGAAGTACACCCTTTCTTGTATATAACAGTATCCAAATACAATTTATCATGAAAAAAAGATTATTTGCAACACTGATGGTTATCTTCGCAATTGTTGCGACAGTCAATTCACAGCAATTCAACAGGAGAGGCCCTATGAATCCACCAAAATTCGTTTTCCTTTTCATCGGGGACGGAATGGGGCTTAACCAGGTTTCCATGGCAGAAGCTTACCTGTCGGCCCAAAAGGGAGAAGTAGCAAACGAAGCACTTTCATTTACAAAGTTTCCGGTTATGGGTATGTCTACCACATATTCTGCCAATTCATACATCACCTGCTCTTCGGCAGCAGGAACTGCCCTCTCTACCGGTGTCAAAACCAACAACGGTATGCTTGGGGTTGACCCGCAAGGGAACAAATTGGAAAGCATAAGTTACAAAATTCACAATAAGGGAATCCCTGTCGGGATTGTATCCAGTGTCACTATTGACCACGCAACCCCTGCTGCATTTTACGCAAACAGTACCAGCCGCAACAACTATTACGAAATTGCCGTTCAGTTGCCCCAAAGCGGTTTTGAGTTCTTTGGCGGAGGCGGTTTTGCACAACCAACAGGTCCGGACAAAGACCAGAAAGATATCTATGAAGTTCTAGAAGAGGGAGGCTATAAGGTAGCAAGGGGAATCAAAGAGTACTCTGCTATAAGGGGACAAGGCAAGATAGCCATGTTCCAGGACAAAGGGAAGGAGGCCGACCTTCCATACGCAATCGACCGTAAAGGCGGCGATCTTTGCCTGGCACAGGTGGTTGCAGCAGCTATAGACCATCTTTACGGCACCAAAGGTTTCTTTATTATGGCAGAGGGTGGTAAGATCGACTGGGCTGGTCATAGCAACGATGGGAAAACAAACATTTTGGAAGTGCTGGATTTTGCCACTTCTGTTCAGGTTGCCTACAAATTCTACGAAAAATACCCCAACGAAACCCTCATTATTGTTACTGCCGATCACGAAACTGGCGGTATGATGCTTGGCAGGGAAAAGGGTTATGTACTGGATTTAAAGCAGGTAGATCCTCAGGAAGCATCTATGGCAGTTTCTGATGACAAAACCAAGGAAGAATTTTCAATACTAAACAAAAAAGCCAATATTGGATGGACTACCACCTCCCATACAGGTGTTGCTGTTCCGGTTTATGCAATCGGGGCGGGCAGCAGGCAGTTTTCGGGAAGGATGGATAACACCGACATTCCCAAGAAAATCCTTTCGGTAATGGGCATCGAAGAATAAGTTATGGCAAGGAAATTCATTACAGCCCTTTTGCTGTTTATTTTGTTCTGGCAATCCGGCAGCTCCTCCGACCACCCAAAAAGGGAGTTCAGGGGAGCCTGGATCCACACAGTAGGGAACCAGCTATTCCGCACCATGAGCAGCGACTCCATGCAAAACTACCTCAGGCAAACCCTTGACAAACTCGAAATTGCAGGGGTAAATGCAGTGATCTTCCAGGTAAGGCCTCAGGCCGATGCCCTTTACAAATCGGAATTGGAACCTTGGAGCAGGTTTATTACGGGAGAACAGGGAAAAGCTCCCGATCCTGCATGGGATCCACTTGAATTCATGATAGAAGAGAGCCATAAAAGGGGGATGGAACTGCATGCTTGGTGTAATCCTTACAGGGTCACATCAAACGACACCGAACAGTTACACCCTTCTCATCTCTACTTCAGGAACCCATCAATATTCAAAAGGTATGGCACACAACTCTATTTTGACCCGGGAGAGCCCGCTTCCATCAAACATACTGTAGAGGTTATTGCCGATATTGTTTCACGATACAACGTTGATGCAATCCACTTTGATGACTACTTTTACCCCTACCCTATTCAGTTCGAAGAGTTCCATGACGATGCGTCTTTTGTGAAATATGCAAAGCAACAAGGATTTGAGTATTGGCAAAAAGCAGATTGGCGCAGGAACAATGTGACAACCCTCATAAAACAGCTGAACGACACAATCAAAGCCATTAAACCATGGGTTAGGTTTGGTATCAGCCCATTCGGAATACACCGCAATCACAAGGATACCCCTGACGGAAGCGGCAGCATGACAAACGGGCTCTCCAACTACGAACAGCTTTATGCCGATGTACCTCTTTGGGTTAAGGAGGGGTGGATAGACTACAACGTACCCCAGCTTTACTGGAAAATAGGACATCCTGCCGCCGATTACAAAACATTGATTGAGTGGTGGGACAAGTCCAACCATGGAGGACACCTCTACATTGGACAAAGCATTGGCACTTTCCGTGAACCAGATGTAGAAAACCCTGCCAAAACGCAGTTCGAAGCCAAGATGAGGATGGTGAGGGAATTGCCTAACGTACACGGCAATGTCTGGTGGCCTGGGTGGACCATTGCTTCTAACCCCAACGGATTTGCAGATTCCCTGGAGAACAGATACCAAAAGTATCCCTCACTTATTCCTGCATACACCCATCTGGATACCATCCCTCCACCCCCTGTAGAAAAACTTTCTTACAGGAATGCTACCATCAGATGGGAAGCCCCAAAGATTTCCGATCCGATGCAGCAACCACATTTTTTTGCAGTGTACCGTTTCCCTGAAGGGGTCGGACAAGACATCAGTAACCCGGAATATCTCCTTAAATTGGTAAAGGAACCTTATTACAAACCTAAAGATGACAAGTCCGGTAAAAGACGCTACTACTACGTTGTGACAGCAATAGACAGGTGCTGGAACGAAAGTGAACCGGGAGAGGCATTGAGGGTAAGGCATTAAAACATATAATTGGAGGTTTAGCGGCATTTTAGTAAATTTGCCGCTAAATTTTTATAAAGTAGAGTAGTAGAGACAAAAATGAAGAAAATACTATCCTTTTCCATCTTCCTTATCATAGGGCTTGTAATATCCCAAATCCTGCCTGCCGTCGGTGAAAGCTACGACACGGTCAAGGTTATTTCCAACACACTGTTGTATATCTGCCTTTCATATATAATGATCAATGTAGGCAGGGAGTTCGAATTGGACAAGACCCGGTGGAAAAGCTACGTCAGCGACTATTTCATTGCAATGGCAACCGCTGCACTTCCATGGATATTCGTAGCAATCTATTATGTCGTCGTACTTTTACCCGTAGAATTCAACACCAGCTGGGATGCATGGAAGGAGAGCCTCTTGCTGAGTCGTTTTGCTGCACCCACATCTGCAGGGATACTATTTACAATGCTGGCTGCAATAGGTTTGAGGACAAGCTGGATATACAAAAAAATCCAGGTTTTGGCCATTTTTGATGACCTCGACACCATATTGCTTATGATACCCCTTCAAATAATCATGATCGGGATGAAATGGCAAATGGCAGCAGTTGTAGCCATTGTGGTAATTCTTCTCTATTGGGGGTGGAAGGAGATGGGCAAGTTCGATATCCGCCAAGACTGGAGCTATGTTCTTTTTTACTCTGCCGTAATAGTTGCACTAACCTGGGCATTGCACTACATAACTGCTTCATTCCTGGGAGAAGATGAGGGGATACACATTGAGGTCCTTTTGCCTGCCTTTGTTCTGGGGATGCTCATGAAACCGGTGCACCACGACAGCAAGACAGAAAGGGTAGTTTCCAACGGGATTTCCATGTTTTTCATGCTGCTAGTCGGGGTAAGCATGCCCGTTTTCCTGGGTAAACACGCAATAACTGACGAAATCCAGGCCGGAGCATCCCTTTTGGGAAGCCAGCCAATGCTACCGATGAAAACAATACTTTTCCACGTGATCATGGTTTCGCTACTCTCAAACATCGGCAAACTGGTCCCCGTCCTTTTTTACAAGGAGAGGCTCATCGAGGAGAGACTGGCACTATCCATCGGGATGTTCACCCGTGGAGAGGTTGGAGCTGGTATTATCTTCATTGCATTGAGCTACAATATCGGAGGGCCTGCACTGGTAATTTCGGTATTATCAATTGTGCTCAACCTCATCCTGACAGGATTTTTTGTGATCTGGGTCAGGAAACTTGCCCTTAGAGCGGCATTAAAACACGAAAACGGAATCAAACAGCATAGTTAAAATAGTCAAAAGAAATATGGAAAGTGATGTTCAAAAAAGGACAAAGGTAGCAGAGCTGCTCAAATCAGAACCTGGCAGCACAGTGCTGGCCAAAGGATGGGTAAGGACCAAAAGGGGTAACAAGAATATTTCGTTCGTCGCACTAAATGACGGATCAACGGTAAAAAACATCCAAATAGTATGCGACTCATCCAATTTTAGTGAAGAGCAACTCAAAGGTGTCACAACCGGTGCATGTATATCGGTTACAGGATTACTTTCGGCTTCGGTGGGCAGCGGTCAGGCCGTAGAGATACAGGCCCAAAAAATCGAGGTATTGGGAACTGCCGATCCCAACAGCTATCCTTTGCAAAAAAAAGGACACACTATGGAGTTCCTCCGGGAAATAGGGCACCTGAGGCCACGCACAAACACATTCGGTTGTGTATTGAGGATACGCCATGCCATGGCGTTTGCCATTCACAAATATTTCAATGACAAAGGTTTTTATTACCTGCACACACCCATCATAACAGCATCCGACGCCGAAGGTGCCGGTGCGATGTTCCAGGTAACAACATTAAATTTGAACAATCCACCACGAAGGGAGGATGGTTCAATTGATTACTCCCAGGATTTTTTTGGAAAGATGGCCAACCTTACCGTCAGCGGACAGCTTGAGGGAGAACTTGGTGCAATGGCTTTAGGAGACATTTACACCTTCGGACCCACGTTCAGGGCCGAAAACTCCAATACACCCAGGCATTTATCGGAGTTCTGGATGATTGAACCCGAAATGGCTTTTTATGAAATCAAGGACAATATGGACCTTGCCGAGGATTTCATCAAGTACCTTGTAACCTACGCCTTGGAAAATTGTTCTGACGACCTGCAATTCCTCAACGACATGTTTGATAAGGAGCTTGTAAACCGTCTAAAAGGAGTTACCGAGTCTCCTTTCATGAGGCTTTCCTATACCGAAGGGGTTGAGATATTGATCAAATCGGGTCAAAAATTCGAATACCCTGTCTCTTGGGGTACCGACCTGCAAAGCGAACATGAAAGATACCTGGTCGAAAAGCATTTTGGGAAACCCGTAATCCTTACCGATTATCCCAAAGAGATCAAGGCTTTTTACATGAAGCAGAACGATGACAACAAAACCGTAAGGGCTATGGATATCCTTTTCCCTAAGATCGGAGAGATAATAGGCGGCTCGCAAAGGGAAGAGTCCCTGGCAAAACTGGAAAGAAGGATTGACGAACTTGGAATGGACAGAAAGACCCTATGGTGGTACATTGATACCCGCAGGTTCGGGACTGCCCCCCACTCAGGCTTTGGTCTGGGCTTCGAAAGGCTGCTGCTTTTTGTGACAGGTATGGCAAATATCAGGGATGTAATCCCTTTCCCACGTTTCCCTAAGAATGCCGAATTTTAAAAAACACAATATGCTTGTTATCGGAATAGCCGGTGGTACCGGTTCCGGAAAAACCACAGTGGTAAGGGAGATCACAAAGATACTGTCAGACAGTGAGGTTGTTGTAATTCCGCAAGACTCCTACTACAAGGACAACAGCCACCTTCCTTTGGAGCAACGGCTCGAACTAAACTTCGACCATCCCGATTCAATCGATTTTGAGTTGCTCATCAAGCATATCAAATCACTGAAGGCCGGGAATCCCGTGGAACAGCCTGTTTATTCTTACCTTACCTGCTCCAGGTCTGCAACCGAGACCGTTAAGGTAAAGCCCTCCAAAGTTGTAATAATTGAAGGAATTTTGATATTCACCAGCCCTGAATTACGCAAAACCATGGATATCAAAGTATTTGTAGACGCCGATGCCGATGACAGGCTGGGACGGGTTATCACCCGGGACAACATTGAGAGAGGCAGAACAATCGAAAAGGTACTGGAGAGGTACGAAAAGACAGTAAAACCAATGCACCTGCAGTTCATCGAACCAACGAAACGATACGCCGACATAATTGTCCCCCAGGGAGGGCACAACCAGGTTGCGATTGGTATCCTTCTTGCAACCATAGAAAAGGTACTCAACAATAAATAATGTTAAAAAGGGATAACAACGCAGGTTTATATCTTACTGTTGCATTCCATCTGCTTGTGATTATAATACTACTTATATCCAGGATAGATTATATGCTTCGGGAAGAGACCTCATTTATCCTGGATTTCACCAAAGAGGAGCTGCTGGAAGAGATTGCCAAACAAGAGAAACTCAAAGATGAGGTAAGCAAAGAACTTGACGATATCCTGGCAGGCAGGACTCCGGTAAGGAATGTCATTACAGATGCCTCATCCCGCCGGGGCGAAGAGCTTAGGGACGACCGTTTCCGTAATCCATCGCAGGTCTACGACGAAGCCCGCAGGCTGCAGGAAAAGCTGGATGCTTCCAAAAGGGAGGCAGAGGCAAACATGGGTTCGGATGATGTTCCGCAAACAACTCAAAAAGAGCAAAAACCAAAGGAAGAGAGCTACAAAGGGCCATCAGTCATCTCCTATTTGCTGGAAGGCAGGAAGGCAATGAGCCTTCCTATTCCGGTATACAAATGTGTTGCGGGCGGAGATGTTGCAGTTGCAATAGTGGTGGACCGCAAAGGCTATGTGAAAAACGCCACTGTGATACCCGACAGGAGCTCCGCTGACGACTGCCTCCGCCAATATGCAATAAGGGCGGCAAAATCATCACGATTCACCGCCTCTGCAAATGCCCCCGACCGTCAGACCGGAGAGATAGTTTACCGTTTTATTGCCCAATAGCCGCCAGCACAACGTTATCTATTGCCAAAAGCACCGGGTAGAATGCCCTGTCATCCATAGGAGAATACCTCCCCACAAAAGCCTTGATATGGGCAAGTACAATATCGCCACTCTCCTTCCACTCTGCTGGAGATGCTTTGACTCCGGCATCAGCTGCATATTGTATGAATTTCGAAGCCATACCGGCATTGTCAAAAAACTCATCCAGCTGCCTAAGCGTATTTATCTGGTTTAGTTCCTTACGGTACACATCAGCCATCATGGCACTGAACCGGAAAGTCAGGCCCTGGTTTGATACTTTGATAAAAAACGGGGTAACACCAACGGTATCGACCGGCACAAAAACATCCGGGGTTATCCCACCGCCGCCATAAACCACTTTTCCTTTGGGTGTTATATATTTAAGCGAATCATTCTGACGGATGCTGTCTGCATTCAGCATCTCACCATGCCGGTATCGCTCCATGATATCGTCCCGATAATTTTCTTCGCTGTATGGTTTTTGGATAGAACGGCCCGTTGGGGTGTAGAACCTTGCAACAGTCAAGCGGATACCGGAGTTATCGGAAAAATAGACAGGCTCCTGTACCAGACCCTTGCCAAAGGAGCGTCTCCCGTAAATGACTCCCCTGTCGTTGTCCTGTATGGCTCCGGCAAAAATTTCACTTGACGATGCAGAGCCTTCGTCAATCAGCACTTTGATGCCTATATCCCTGCACGAACCGCTGTTGTCGGCAAAGAAATCCTGCCTTGGCCTGTTGCGTCCCTGCATATAGACAATGAGCTCCCCTTTGTGCAAAAATTCATTTGAAAGAAGCAAAGCCTGGTCAAAATACCCGCCCGAATTACCCCTTAAATCAAAGATCACAGACTTCATCCCATCCGACCTGAGTGACTTTATCGCTTCCATGAATTCGGTATAGCTGGTCCTGGTAAATTTAGAAAGTTTTATATAACCAAGTGTATCATTTATCATGTAGTGGACATCGACACTCTTCATCGGTATTTTGTCCCGGGTGATATCAAAGGAAATCAGTTTATCACTTCCCATCCTTTTCACATCTACCTTAACAATGGTTCCCGATTTGCCCCGCAACCTTTTGACAAGGGAGTCCTGTATCATCTGAACTCCGGCAACCATCTCCCCGTCCACCTTGACAAGCCTGTCACCCGAAAGAATTCCTGCCCTTTCCGAAGGACCGCCGGGTATTACATTTATCACTATAGCCGTATCGTTTGGTACGTTAAACTGAATTCCGATTCCGTCAAAATTACCCATCAGCTGCTCCTCTGCACTCTGGAGTTCCGTTGGAGGAAGGTAGAGCGAGTGAGGGTCGAGCTTTTCCAAAATAAAAGGAATCGCTTTCTCTGTGATCTCGGTTTGATTGACACTATCCACATAGTGTCTGTCAATCTGACCAAGTATAAGATTGAGCTTACTCCAGTTGGATGCACTTACCGCCATCTCCTTTTTTTGGACGAAACCCGAATATACCTTGAATGAGAGTGCTCCCAGCAAGAATATTACAACTACAAGGGTTATCGGGATTGATTTTAATCTTTCAAACATGGCACAAATAAATTATTCTGTTAAATTGACAATCTCTATCCCGGCCCTGGCCAACAGGTCAATGCCATCCGTAATCCTGTAATCATCCCTGTATACCAGCCTTTTGATTCCTGCCTGTATAATCAGTTTTGCACACTCCAGGCAAGGTGCAGTAGTCACATACATGGTTGCCCCTTCGCTACTGTTCCCCGATTTGGCAACCTTTGTGATCGCATTTGCCTCTGCATGCAAAACATAGGGTTTGGTTTTGCCGGTAACCTCGTCTTCACATACGTTTTCGAACCCTGCAGGTGTTCCGTTGTACCCGTCCGAAATAATCATCCGGTCCTTGACCAACAACGCCCCAACCTGCCTCCTTTTGCAATAGGAGTTTGCAGCCCATATCTGAGCCATGTCCAGGTAGCTTTTGTCAAACTGTTTTTGTTTTTCCTTATCTTCCATGATTAAATATCTGATCTTTGGTACAAATACCTTTTTATACTTCTCTTTGGTGTCTTTTCAAACTCTTCGGGGAATATCTTCACGGTTTGAATTTTGCAGTAATTTGGCAGTTCCTCGTTGACCGAGATCCTCAGCTCCTCCATCTTGCGCTCCAACTCGGACTCTCCTATCCCCTCGCTTGTGGCAAGTTCAAAATCGGGATAGACAAGGGCTGTTAGCTGTCCTTTCTCTTCTATCACAAGGGATTCAACAACATAAGGCATGTTATTGAGAATGCTTTCTATCTCCTCGGGATAGATGTTTTGGCCCGAAGGACCTAGTATCATGCTCTTTGAACGCCCTTTGATATAAAGGTAACCATCACTGTCCAACACCCCCATATCCCCGGTGTGTAGCCATCCATCTTTATCCAGCACTGCAGCTGTTGCCTCGGGGTTTTTATAATAACCCAACATTACATTATTTCCCTTGCAAAGTATCTCTCCTGGTACATTAAGCGGATCGGGAGAGTCTATCCTCACCTCCATGTTCACCACTGCCTTTCCACAAGAGTAAAGCCGGGTGTTATCCCAAGGAGCATAGGTTATGATAGGAGCGCATTCAGTCATTCCGTATCCCGATGTAAAAGGGAAGCCGATTTTTCGGAAAAAAGCCTCTGCCTCTTTGTTAAAGGCAGCACCTCCCACAATTACCTCCTTGAACTTTCCTCCAAAAGTCTTAACCAACTCCTGGTTTATCTTCTTTTGTATTTTCTGGTCAACCACAGGCAGCCTGAGCAGCATGCGGATCGATGTCTTGCTGATGATTGGCTGGAGCTTTTTCTTGTATATCTTCTCTATGATCAACGGGACCGAGATTATGATATCGGGCTTGATCTCGGCAAAAGCATCCATTATTATCTTGGGGCTGGGTATCCTGGTAAGGAAATGTACGTGTGCACCGACAGTCATTTCGAAGAGGAACTCGAACATCATGCCGTACATATGGGCCGTGGGAAGCATTGCCACCACATTGGATGTATTGTTGAGTTGAGGATGCACACCCATGGCGAACTCCACATTGGAGACCAAAGCCCTGTAAGGTAACATAACCCCTTTGGAAAAACCGGTGGTCCCCGACGTATAGTTGATCATTGATAACTCTTCGGGGCTGTCTTTGTGGTAACTGATATGCTCTGGACGGAAGTTCTTCGGGTATTTCCTGCCAAACAATTCATTGAGATGTTCCCTGGTCTCTCTCACAACCGGATCCTTGGCATAAAGGATTGAAAAATCCGTTATCTGGATCACTGCCTCCAACCCTGGCATTTCGGTTTCATTGAGCTGTTCCCAGATAACATCCCCGGCAAAGAGAATCCTGGAGTCGGAGTGGTTGACAATATGGTGTATGTTACCAGGTTTGAATTCGTGTAAGATTGGAACCGGAACAGCGCCGTATGTGAGGGCCGACAAAAAGATCACACCCCAGTTTGCCTGATTTTTGGAACAAATGGAAATTTTGTCGCCCTTTTTTACTCCGCAAATTTCGAAAACAATATGGAGTTTTTCTATCCTGCGGGCAACATCCCTGTAGTTTAAGGTGATCCCTTTGTAATCCGAAAGCGCAGGGCAATCCCAGTTTTCTCTGAAGCTCTTTTCCAGCAGCAGGTTAAGTGATTTTTCCATGCCTAAATTTTATTAATAATTAGGAAAAGGTTTGGAGTTGACATAAATGCGAATATAAGCCTTTTTGATGAATAAGTTCTTGGTGGGTGCCCTTTTCTACTATCTCCCCATCTTTGAGCACCACTATTTGATCTGCATGCTGAATGGTTGACAGCCTGTGTGCAATTACAACCGAAGTCCTGTTTTTCATCAGGTTGGTCAATGCCTCCTGAACCAGTTTTTCACTTTCGGTATCCAGTGCAGAGGTGGCTTCGTCCAAAATAAGAATCGGAGGATTCTTAAGCACAGCCCTGGCGATTGCAAGCCTCTGCCTTTGACCTCCGGAAAGGTTTGCACCCCTGTCACCTATGTTTGTCTGGTATCCCTGGGGCAGTTGTGAGATAAACTCGTGTGCATTGGCAATCTCTGCCGCCCTGCAGACATCATCCATCGTAACCCCGGTCATACCAAAGGCAATATTATTGAATACTGTGTCATTGAAAAGTATTGCCTCTTGAGTAACTATACCCATCAAAGAGATCAGCCCTTTAGGTTCATATTCACGGATATCCTTTCCGTCCAGCAAAATAGAACCGGTCACCACATCATAAAATCGGGGAATAAGGTCAGCCATTGTGCTTTTACCCGCACCCGACGGACCTACCAGAGCTATTGTCTTACCTTTGGGAATGGTAACTGAAATATTTTTCAAAACAGGCTCATTCTTGTACTTGAATGAGACATCCCGGAATTCTATACTCTCTTTGAAATCGTTCACCGGTACCGGGTTTGCACATTTCTTAATTTCGGGTTCCACATCCAGGATTGCAAAGAGCCTCTCACCGGATGCAAGCCCCCTCTGCAGGTTGGCAAATGCATTTGATATTGCTTTGGAGGGTTCCAGTACCCGCCAGTAAAAACCGATGTAAACAACAAAAGAGGACCACTCCATCCCCAACTGGCCTTTTGTCTGCAGGTAACCAGCATAAAAAATCACGGATGCCGCAACAGTTATCCCCAGGAACTCCGACATGGGCGAAGCCAGCTCCTGTTTGTTGAACATTCTTTTGCTGATACGCCTGTGGCTTTCGTTACTGACATGGAAATTTTCATTTACAAATCTTTGTGCGTTGAATGCCTTTATTATCCTGATCCCCGAAATCGCCTCCTCAAAATGGCTTACAATGCGGCCCATCATGCTCTGGGTATCCTTTGCACCTCTTTTGAGTTTTCGGGTAATTCGTCCGATTACGAGTGCCGATACCGGCAGGGTAAGTAAAGTCACAATAGTAAGCTGAGGCGACATGTAAAGCAACATAGAGAGGAAACCAATGATCAGCAGAGGGTCCCGGAAAAGTATGTGGAAACTGTTTGCAACACCATTCTGGACTTCTGTAACATCATTGGAAATACTCGAAAGGATATCCCCTTTCCTGTGGGCATTAAAGTAACCTACATGCAGTTTGGTGATTTTCTCAAACAGTGCGTTCCGGATGTTCCTCATGATATGGGTCCTCATGCTCACCAGAATCCTTTGTGAAAGGTATCTCATCAAATTGGAAACCATGGAGGTGACAATCAGTACCACACAAACATAAACCAGACCTGTGAGAGGGCCTGACTCCTTGATGAACCCAACCAAGTAGTGGTTGAAAATTGCTTTAAAATAATCCGCCGAAAGGGCAAAAGGAGGTAAGGTAGTCTCCAGCACCATGGTG
Source organism: Bacteroidia bacterium (assembly GCA_009929175.1). Taxonomy (GTDB): domain Bacteria; phylum Bacteroidota; class Bacteroidia; order Bacteroidales; family UBA932; genus Bact-08. The sequence continues at coordinate 34,157 of SABC01000012.1, forward strand.
TCTGCCTCGAAAAGCACCTTTAGGAGAGGACCTATCAGTGCATAGTTCGCTATTCCGAATATCACGGAAAAAATAGAGATGATCAGGTACCTCGGCCAAAACTTATGGAAAGGGCGGGCAAAAGCCAGCAGTCTTAAAAATGTATTCATTTTGTTTTTGTCTCTTCAAAGTCAATATATTCCCCAATATTGTCGTCCACAATCTTTTTCTCTGATTTACCGGATTCAATAATAACATCACCCTCCTTGAACCGCTCTCCCCGGGATTGGCCGGTGGCTCTTTGAAAAGGGTCAGCTGCACCCCCCATCTTTTTCCTGACCCAACGGATCAACAAAAAAGGGAACAAACGCCTGGCAATCCAGATGATTACCACAAAAACTATTACGAATGTCAAAAAACCTTCCATCAATCTACCTTATCCTGTTGTATTTGCCTGTTTCCAGATTTAATAAAATATCTGTATCACTTATAGTCCTGGCTTTTACCAATGAACCACCCGCCGGTATAAGGGGTGTATCATGGCGGAGCCTGTATTTGTCCCTGAGCGAATTGGTCACAGCATTGCCATTTATAGTATAAACATGAGTTGCCAAAGCTGTTCTCAATATCCAATATTTGTTGTTACCCACCTCGACAAGTTCTGGAAACTCTTTGATAGTCTCATCAACACTTATGTCACTCCAGGCCGGATATGTGTTTCCTGATTTGTCGTAAAGCCTCAAAATATTTCCGGGATGCAGCAGCATTATAGCAATCCCCCCATTGCTTGCAGGGTCAAAAACCTTAGGACCAAGCACAATGGTATCAGCAATTGAGAGCGGGAAAGGGTGTACATATCGACCTGTACGGTCCAGCAAAAAGAGTTTTTTTGAAGAGGCAAACAACATTTGAAGCTTTCCGTTCCTGTAATAATCTATCTGTTGCACATATCCTCGAAGGTTTTCCTGGAATGGCACAGACCAAATACCCTTCATGTTCTTGTCGTTTAGCCTGAGCCACAAATTGGGCAGCTGCTCCAGGTACTCCCTCTCCCCGTTTTCAAAACTGATCAAAGGGAAAGGGCCGGCAGGTACCCTCACCAAAGTATCAACTTCCCACCCGGCATCGGTGACCACCTCTTTGGAGGTACTAACCGGCATCTTATCTGCCGAATCGGCAAAGGAGAAAAAACCTCCCTTCACATACCCGTTTCCGGAGGCAGTCAAATGGAAAGCAGTCACAGAAAGGTTGCTCTTTTTGTATACATTATTGAAATCCCTGCGTACCTCCTTACGGAAAAAACGGGTTAATGAATCGGGCATAAACGAACTGTTGATAGTTAATGAAAGCAGATTCCTGCCATTCCCGAACAAATTACGTGCCTTTGTCTGCTCCATGAACTCCTCCATTGTAAAAGAGCCAAAAGTACCCTTGGCATATTCGCTCAGGAGTTGTTCCGGTCCCACAATAATCCATTCGCCTGATTCAAGTATGCAGTCTTCCCTGGTGATTCCAAAAAAGCCCCCGAATAATTCTTGCAAAACCCCTTTGTACGGGAATTCCAGGGGTTCTGGAACATCACCGTTTCCACCAAAAAGCTTGCGGAATTTTGCACCCTGCGCGTTTGAAGTTCTCAGCAATGTTATGCCGTGTAACTCCCCACCGTAAGGAATCAAAGCAAAGGAGAGCTCTTTGACATCCAAATCCTCAAACCACTCTACAGCCTTTTTGTCAGCTCCCGCCCCGCCTTTCCGGTAATATCCCTTGTGCTCTTCGTACATTTTGACAAACCCGGAAAAATCCTTCAAAGTCAAAGTAAGAAGTGCAAAAGTGTTGAATGGGACCTGAGTCTGGGCCTTGGATACTGCCCCCGATGCTCCGTAGAATACAGATAGGTATTGTGCCGCACCATTTAAAACAGCAAAATCACCCTCGGCCATGATTGTCCCCGACGAGTTGGAAAAATGGTAAGAGCTCCAGCTGCAAAGGTTGGAGACAAAGTCCGAATATTTAAGGTACCTCCTCTCTGCATAGCCCGAAAAAAGTTTTCCGGTCTGGGAGTGGTTGATAAAAGCAACCAGGTCGGACAGATAGGTGCCGGATACCAATTTGGCAAACTGGTCCTGGTCTGCTATTGAATTGCCCGCCTGAATGTGCCTTATGGAAGATTCAAGTATGATTGGAGAGGGGGAGGCAAGCAGGAACCCGTTGTAAAAAGCAAAATCGATACCCTTCCAGCCATAGATTGCCACACCGCTGTAAATTCTTTTGCTGTTTCCGCCCATTGTAGAGGTCAAAAAAGCAGGATTTATATCGTCTATATGGGCCGCCATCAGTGATGAGACCTGGTTTTTTGCTGAGTAATGGGAAGAGATTGTCACCTCTTTTGTCCTGATATCCTTTAGGCTCTCCTCGGAGCTCAAGGAGTAGAGTCTCTCGAAAAATGGTCTTAACTGACCGGAACCAAACAATAGATCCCCAAACAGTGGTGAGTTCAAAGATATGTTCCTGTTAACCGCATCAAAGCTGGAAAAAAAGAGGATTGAAGAGGCGTCTGTAGGAATAGCCCTGAAACTGTCTATCGAAAGGTTATCCCTCTCTTTGTCGGAAAGGCATACCCTGTATACCACGAAAAAGACGGCAGCCGAAACCAGTATTGCCGTCAATATTATTAATATCGGATATCGTTTTTTTATGCTTGTTTCCATGGAACCACAAAGCTATCAAAAATAAAAAACATGGCAAACAGGGCTCCAGGAATCTAATTGCCCATTTCACTCATGAATTTGATTCTCACAAGCCTGATTTCCTCTTCGGTATAACCTCTTCCAAGTTCATCGGCAGCCTCCTTAAGGGAATCAGTAGATGCTTCGGTTTTGAAATACTCATAGATATCATCCACTTTATCGTCATCCACAGTCTGTCGTATATAGTAGTCTATGTTAAGACGTGTCCCGGAATTCACAATAGCCTCAATTTCGGTTAGAAGCTCGTTGATTTCCATCCCCTTGGACTCTGCAATATCTTCCAGAGGAAGCTTCCGGTCCACACTGGTTATTATATATACCTTGTTCAAGGATTTGTTTGCAATGGATTTTACAACAAGGTCGGAGGGTCTTTGGATGTCATTCTCTTCTACATATTTTGAGATAAGCTCAATGAAATCCTTGCCATACCTTTTGGCTTTGCCCTCTCCCACTCCCTGGCAATTCTTAAGTTCATCGAAAGAGACAGGATAGTGGATTGACATATCTTCCAATGAAGTGTCATTGAAAATCACAAAGGGGGGCAGATTGATCCTTTTGGATATTGACAGCCTTAAATCCTTGAGCATAGGCAACAGGGAAGCATCTCCGGCTCCTCCGTGCCTTACACCGGGCATTATGATTTCGTCTACCTCCTCCATGTCATTGAACTCCCGGTCTTCGGTAAGCATAATGGTTTGAGGATTTTCAAGGAAATCCCGCCCAGCTTTTGTTATGGCAAGAAGACCATACCTCTCAATCTCCTTTTCCAAAAACTTATGAATGATACACTGGCGGATTACAGCCATCCAGAACTTGGTCCCCTTTGAGATCCCGATCCCGAACAACTCGTGGTTGTGATGATTGTATGATTTTATCAATGAGTTGTTTACCCCGGCAAGGATATTGACAACATGCTCGGCCTTAAACTGCTCCTTCATACCGGCAACAAGGTCCAGTACCACTGCCACCTCATCTTTGCCGTCAAACTGTTTTTTGGGGAAAAGACAATTGTCACAGGAACCACAATTATCTGTCGTATAACTCTCCCCAAAGTAATTTAACAGGACAGTACGCCTGCAGAGACTGGACTCGGCATAGGCTACGGTTTCCAGCAACAGCTGCCTGCCAACCTCCTGCTCGGCAATCGGTTTGCCTTGCATGAACTTTTCCAGTTTTTGGATATCCTTATAAGAGTAGAACGCAACGCACTGGCCTTCGCCTCCGTCCCTTCCCGAACGTCCCGTCTCCTGGTAATACCCCTCGAGGCTTTTGGGCATATCATAGTGGATAACAAACCTTACATCAGGTTTGTCTATCCCCATTCCAAAAGCAATGGTTGCAACAATGACATCTACCTCTTCCATAAGGAATTTGTCCTGGTTGGCAGCCCTGGTGCCACCATCCAACCCGGCGTGGTATGGCAGGGCTTTCACCCCGTTCACGTTCAACAACTCTGCTATCTCCTCCACCTTTTTACGGCTCAGGCAGTAAATTATCCCGGATTTGCCCTGGTTATTTTTGAGGAATTTGATGATCTCCTTGTCAATATTGACCTTTGGCCTAATCTCATAATAGAGGTTGGGACGGTTGAACGAAGACTTGTAAACCTTGGCGTGGCTCATCCCGAGGTTTTTTTGAATATCACTCTGCACCTTGGGGGTTGCGGTTGCCGTGAGGGCAATCACGGGAGCTTTCCCTATCTCGTTGACAATAGGGTTTATCCGGCGGTATTCGGGACGGAAATCATGGCCCCACTCCGATATGCAGTGGGCCTCGTCCACAGCATAGAATGAAACCTTTATTTGTTTGAGCAGGGCAATATTCTCCTCCTTGGTAAGCGATTCGGGTGCGACATATAGCAACTTGGTGGTTCCCGACAAAAGATCGTCCCTTACCTCCTGCAATTGGCTCTTGTTAAGTGACGAGTTAAGGAAATGAGCGATACCCTCCTTTTCTATCATGAACCCCCGGATTGCATCGACCTGGTTTTTCATTAAGGCAATCAGCGGCGAAATTATGATTGCAGTCCCCTCCATCAAAAGGGCCGGGAGCTGGTAGCAAAGAGACTTACCCCCGCCGGTCGGCATTAACACAAACGCGTCGTTACCTAGCAATAAATTTTGGATAATCTCTTCCTGCTGACCCTTGAATGAACCGAACCCGAAAAAGCGTTTTAGTTCTTGGTGCAGAAAATCAGAGTTAATTTGCATATTTTAAAGGGCGATAATCTGAGTAAATTTCTAAAAATAGTTACCTTTGTGGGTCCAAGTTATCTATTAGTTTTCTCATTACAAAATTTTTTATGAACATTCCCAACGGAGAAATCCTGCAAATAGCAAAAGAGGTGATTGAAAAAGAGGCAAGTGCTGTTTCCAACCTTGCCAACTATGTGGATGACTCTTTTGCTGAGGTGGTAAAACTCATTTATAACAACCCCGGACGTCTAATAGTTACAGGGATAGGCAAAAGTGCAAACATTGCAGGTAAAATTGTCGCAACACTCAATTCAACAGGCACACACTCGGTTTTTATGCACGCTGCCGATGCTATCCACGGGGACCTCGGGATAATCATGCCCCAGGATATCGTAATGTGCCTGTCCAAAAGCGGCAACACTCCCGAAATCAAAATGCTTGTACCACTTATAAAAAGAATGGGCAATCCCCTCATTGCAATGGTGTCCAACTGTGACTCCTTTTTGGCCCTGCAGGCAGACCATATTATCAAAACCACCATAGAAAGTGAGGCATGTCCCAACAACCTGGCACCAACCTCGAGTACCACAACACAGCTGGTGATGGGCGATACACTCGCTGTTGCCTTGCTCAGACTCAGGGGATTTTCGAGGAGTGACTTTGCAAGGCTGCATCCCGGAGGCTCCCTTGGGAAAAGGCTGTACGTGACTGTCGGGGACCTTTTGGACAAAAACAGCAATCCCAGTGTCTCCTGCGACGATACCATCCAGAGTACCATCTTCAAAATATCGGCAAGCCGTCTTGGTGCCACTGCAGTACTGGACAAGACCGGAAGCCTGGCCGGAATCATAACCGATGGCGATATCAGGAGGATGCTGGAAAAAGGCTATTCACTGGAGACCCTCAAGGCCGGGGACATCATGAGCAGATCCCCGAAAACCATTGATTTTTCCGAGCTTGCCTACAAGGCATTCAATATTATGGAAAAAAACAAAATCACCTCTGTAGTTGTTTTAGAAAAAGGATCCTACAAGGGTCTGGTACACATTCATGATATAATCAGAGAAGGAATCGTATGACAACATTCAACCCAAATGATCCAGGAATGGCAAACGGGAATTACTTTGCCCTCCCTTTTAACACGGAAGAGTCCGAAATAGTCATTATTACAGCACCATGGGATGTAACCACCTCTTACCGTCCCGGGACATCCGACGGACCTGAGGCAATTATGGCCGCTTCGCTCCAGGTAGATTTGTTTGATGTAAATGTTCCGGAGGCGTGGGAAATCAAGATCGGGACTGATCCTGCCGAGCCCTCCATGGCAAAGAAAAACAAGAAGTACCGCAAGATGGCCGAAAAGGTCATAGCCCACCTCGAAGAGGGGGGTGACCCTGCCGAACTTGACGACATTATCGGGGAGATCAACACTGCTTCTGCAGAGCTCAACTCCTTTGTGGAAGAACGTAGCCGCAACTACACCACACAAGGTATAATCACAGCTGTTTTGGGCGGAGACCATAGTGTCCCCCTCGGGAACATGAAGGCGGTTGCAAGCAGTTATGAAGATTTTGGAATACTGCATATAGATGCCCATGCAGACCTCAGGATCGCCTACGAAGGATTCACCTACTCCCACGCATCCATCATGTACAACGCGCTCAACGAAATTCCCCAGGTATCCCAGCTAACCCAGGTGGGCATACGGGATTTCTGCCAACAAGAGGCCGATATAATCAACACCGATCCACGCATCAGGTGCTACACCGATATTGAACTCCGCAACCACGGTTTTGAAGGTAAAACCTGGAAAAAACAGTGCGAAGAGATAGTTGCAACCCTCCCGTCCAACGTATACATAAGTTTTGACATCGACGCCCTTTCTCCCGACCTTTGTCCCAACACCGGGACACCTGTACCCGGAGGCCTGAGCTTTAGGGAGGCCGATTATTTATTGTGGACACTTGCCTCCTCCGGTAAAAAAATCATCGGATTCGACCTTTGTGAGGTTGCCCCGGGAAGCGAAGGGGAGTGGGATGCCAATGTGGGCGCAAGGGTGCTTTACAAAATGTGCATATACACCAGTTACAACAAGAACAAGAATTCACTCCGATAATCCATAGAAACCAGCAATTTTATGGAGACAGTTTTTTCAAGGCAGAGGGCACTCAGGAGAAGAGGCATACAAAATGTTTTCAATATACTTGTCAACAATAGCAGTATTGGCGGCGTACTTCTGATCCTGGTCACTCTTTTTGCACTGATTGCAGCCAACACTCCGGCACTTTCGGGAGTTGCAAACATATGGGACCTTAAGGCAGATCTCGCAATAGGCAATTTTAAAATCGAGATGACCCTTCTCCACTGGGTCAATGATGCCCTCATGGCTGTCTTTTTCTTTGTTGTAGGTCTCGAGATCAAAAGGGAGATGGTGGTTGGAGAGCTCTCATCTCTCAAAAAAGCAGCACTGCCGATAATAGCAGCCTTCGGAGGCATGGTGCTTCCA
>SABC01000209.1 GCA_009929175.1 Bacteroidia bacterium
CCCAAAGCACAGGGACAATTTCGTGAAACTCGCATCTGAGCGTTTCTATGACAATATTCTCTTCCACAGGGTTATAAACGGCTTTATGATTCAGGCAGGTGATCCGCTTACCAAGGATACCGTAAACGCTGCCAGGTTTGGTACAGGCGGACCGGGATATACCATTCAGGCTGAGATTAACCCCAAATTCAAACACAAAAAGGGAGCACTGGCAGCTGCGCGCAGAGGTGATGCCGGCAATCCCAACAGAGAGTCATCAGGATCACAGTTCTATCTTGTACAGGATGCAGCTTCCTGCAGTCAGCTTGACGGCCAGTATACAATATTCGGTGAGACAGTAAACGGCATAAATATTATTGATCAGATTGCAACCATGCCAACTGACAGGAATGACAGACCTGTATCGGATGTAAAGATTATAAGCGTGATTCCTGTGGTGGACGGAAAGCAGGTAGCAACAGCAAAAGCTCCTACACCAGTGGTCGATGCAAACGGAAATCAGGTCACTCAGGCTGAACAGAATAAACCACAACAGGCGAAGAAATAATCAGAGCTTGTGCTCAGACATCATATCCCTCATCCGTTTAGCCATATTTGAGGCAAATACAAAGTTGTTAAGATCTTTGTTATCGGATGAGAGGATATTGTTTTTATCCCCCTCCCATACAAGATGACCTTTATGGATAAAACCGACCTGGTCACCAATCTCCATGACCGAGTTCATGTCATGAGTATTGACTATGGTGGTGATATTATACTCCTTTGTAATCTCGTAAATCAGCTGGTCTATCAGGATTGCGGTTGTAGGGTCGAGACCCGAGTTGGGTTCATCGCAGAAAAGATATTTCGGATTCAGGGCAATAGCCCTTGCAATACCGACACGTTTCTGCATACCGCCGCTTATTTCGTTGGGGTATAATTTGTTTACATTTATAAGGTTTACCCTTTTCAGGCAAAAGTTTACCCTTTCGAGTTTCTCTTCACGGCTCCACTGAGTGAAAAAATTCATCGGAAACATAACGTTTTCCTCAACAGTGGCAAAATCGAACAGTGCTCCTCCCTGGAAAAGCATACCTATCTCTTTGCGTATATCTTTCTTTTTCTTGAAATCCAGCTCGTTGTACAATGTGTCATTGTACCATACCTCACCTTCGTCCGGCTCATGCAGCCCGACAATTGATTTAAGCAGGACAGTCTTGCCGGAGCCGCTGGCACCTATAATCAGAGAGCAATTTCCGGGATTAAAATCGATTGAGATGTTATTCAGGACATTCAGGTCGCCGAACTTTTTTGATAGATTGACTGTGCGGATCATACCTGTATTAGTTTAGCATAAGTTGTGTAATAATCAGGTTGGCAACAAGAATCGACACGCTGCTGACAACAATGGCTTTTGTGCTGGATTTGCCCACTCCGAGAGATCCCCCCGACGCGTAATAGCCGTAAAATGCCGATACACTAGTGATTATAAAGCTGAATATGGCCATCTTTACCATACTGTAAAAAATGTAGTATCCCCTGAATGCATATTGCAGGCCTGTTGTATAGTCACTGAAGGTAACAACACCCGTGATAATGACGATCAATCCACCCCCGACGAGGCCAAGCATGAAGCTCATAAGCATCAGCAAAGGGTTGAATAAAGAAGTGGCTGCAAGTTTGGGAAGTATAAGGTAGCTGGAGGAATTTATACCCATCATCTCCATTGCGTCTATCTGCTCTGTAATCCTCATACTGCCAATCTCTGAAGAGATATTGGACCCCACCTTTCCTGCAAGAATAAGAGCT
>SABC01000210.1 GCA_009929175.1 Bacteroidia bacterium
CACAAGATGAATTACTTCCACTGGCACCTTACCGACGACCAGGGTTGGAGGATGGAGAGCAAAAGCCACCCAAAACTGAACGAGAAAGGCGCTTGGCGTGCAGGAACAATCATCGGGATTTTCCCCGGAACAGGGGTAGACAGCACCCGTTACGGTGGTTACTACACAATCGGACAGATGAAGGAGATAATCGAATATGCTGCTCAAAGGTATATCACAATTGTTCCCGAAATTGACGTTCCGGGCCATTCCATGGCAATCATTGCCACATATCCTCAGTTCAGTACCACTCCGCACATACCCAAAGAGCCTGCCATCACCTGGGGAATCTTCAACCGGCAGAACAACGTGCTGGCACCTTCCGATGAGGTATTTGCCTTTCTGGAAGATGTCTTCAACGAATTGATGGATGTTTTCCCGGGGCAGTATATTCACATAGGGGCTGATGAATGTGCAAAAAAATGGTGGGAGGAATCTCCCGAAACCCGGCAATACATGAAAGATCACGGAATTGAAGACGAAAATGCCCTCCAGAAATATTTTGCCCAAAGGATTGCTGAGGTGGTGCACGCACGCGGTCGCAAATTTGTGGGTTGGGACGAGATGCTGGACGACGGCCTTGTAGAAGGTGCAGTGGTTATGAGCTGGCGGAATGCCGAAAACGGTTACAAGGCAGCCGGACAGGGGCACAAGGCGATACTTACCCCCATGAGGCACAGCTATTTCAATATCGCCCAAAAGGAGAATGAAGACTCCTTATGCCACAGACAATGGGTTGTGACACTCGACGATGTATACAATTTTGAGCCTGTTCCCGAAAACACTCCGGCCGAGGTGGCTTCCAACATCCTGGGTGGACAGGGCTGTATGTGGACAGAGTATTTCCCTCACCGCCAGCGGCTAGAATACGGTATTTTTCCCAGGATGAGTGCAATAGCGGAGGTATACTGGAGTAGCCCGCAAAAGAAAAACTGGCCCCGCTTCCAGCTGAAACTGGTGGACCAGTTTGACCGCTACGACCTCTGGGGCGCAAATTACTCCACCGAAATATTCAGGTCATCAAAGTACAACAGGCAATAACCCGGGCAAAACGAAAGAGAGGATGGAAAATTATTTTAAAATAAAGAAGTATGGTGATTATGATATTTTCATCCTTAATGAAGGACCCGAAATTACTCCGGAGATCATTACAATGCAACTTGGCTACCTCATTTCCGATCCATCTACTCCTAAAGACCTTAGGTTGATGGTTGTAGCCAAAGACTCAATCCCAATGTTCGACATTGACGACAAGGAGGTTATGCAAAATGTTATTGATGCGGTATTGAAAAACTTCAACACATTCCGTCAGGCTTTTGTGGTTAAAAGCCCTAAAAACACCGCCTTTACAATGGCCTACAAAAACAGAATTTCGGAGCCTCGTTACCAAGTTCAGATCTTTTATACCGAAGAAGCTGCAATTGAGTGGCTTGCCGGCAAATAAAAAACCTATCTTCCCAATGCGCAAGCAATTGTCCAAAGACATTCCAACTGCCTGCAATCTAGACAAAACGTCGGATGAAGCCCTACAAAGGGAGGCTCAACCTGCCGCATACAGGGAGGCTCGAACGGCCAAATCCAAGTTCAGGAACGATGATGAAGTTGCATCCAAATTCAGGGATGCCGATACCGCCAGCACATTCGTCGAATATCTGCAACAGGCAGCCGGTCCCTTGTTAACACCGCTGGTCCTCGACGCCCTTTTCAATTCTCCCCCAACAATATCTATCCGTCTCAACCCATCCAAA
>SABC01000068.1 GCA_009929175.1 Bacteroidia bacterium
AGCCTCTGCAAGTTGTTAATTTATCCGAGGGATGCTTTTTTAAGGCAGGTGGATGGGGCCGTCGAAGCCGACGGGTATGCCGATCCACATCCAGATGGTGATCATGATTGCCCATACGACCATGAATATCACAGTGTAGGGTATCATCAGCGAGATGATGGTGCCAATGCCGTTCTTTTCGTCGTAACGCTGGGCGTAGGTGACGATGAGGGCAAAGTAGCTCATCATGGGAGTAATCACATTGGTTACGGAATCCCCGATACGGAAGGCAGCCTGGGTAAAGCCGGGATGGTACCCGAGCAGCATGAACATGGGAACAAACACAGGAGCCATGATTGCCCACTTTGCAGAGGCACTGCCCATGAACATGTTAAGGAATGCCGACAGCAAAAGGAAAGCAAGAATCAGCGGAATGCCCGTGAAACCAATATGGCTCAAAAACTGGGCACCATCAATTGCAACCACCAAACCCAAATTGGAGTAGTTGAACCAATAGATGAACTGTGCAGCAAAGAAAACCAGCACAATATAGCCACCCAGCCCCTTCATGGAATGAGTCATATGTTTGACTACGTCCTTATCGTTCTTGATACTACCCACAATAATCCCGTAAATCATGCCAGGCACAAGGAAGAGCAACAGCAATCCGACCACTATTCCCGAAAAGAAAGGAGAACGAAGCACACCCCCGGTCTCAGGATCACGAAGCAGACCATTTTCGGGAATGATTGTCCACGCCATCAGAGCAACAAAAACCAGGGTACCGATACCCGCCCAACGTAGACCCTTCTTTTCCAGAGGGGTAATCTGTTCAATTTCCAAAGGCTTTTCGCTCCCGGTATACTTGCCGAGCCGCGGTTCCACAATTTTTTCGGTTATCCAGGTTCCCACAATCGTAATCATGATGGCACTGGCAACCATAAAGAAGTAATTGACCATTGGGTTGATATCCATCTCGGGGTCAATAATCTGCGCTGCAGAGGTAGAGAGACCCGCAAGGATTGGATCTACCGACCCGATCAAAAAGTTGGAACCAAAACCGGCGCTGACTCCGGCAAAAGCAGCAGCAAAACCAGCCATAGGATGGCGGCCGAGTGCATGGAAAATCATCGCTCCCAATGGAATAAGAATCACATAACCAACCTCTGAGGCAAGGTGGGAAAAAATACCCGCCACAATAATGGCAGCTGTTATCAATCTTTTAGGCGCACCCAATACCAGCTGGCGCACAAGAACAGTGAAAAGGCCCGAACCCTCGGCAACCCCGATACCCACCATAATCACCAGCACCAACCCCAATGGAGGGAACTTCACAAAGTTAGGCTCCACATTGGTGTAAATCCATCGGATACCATCGGCACTCAAAAGGTTACGAACCTGGATAACCTCTCCGGTTGCAGGATGAATGGCCTGCAAGCCCACGGCAGAGGCCCACCACGATAATAGGGCCACCAGCACTGCCATCATTAAAAAAAGAGTGGCAGGGTGCGGCAGCTTGTTCCCGACCACTTCGATAGTGTCTAATACTCGGGCAAAACGGCTTTTTTTAGTCATTTTGTCTTAAATTAATCTCATTTGAGATGGTTAATAAATAGTTTTAATTGAATTTAAATTTTATTTGATTTTTGGCCACAAGCCAAAGTTTTCTGTATAACCAAAATTAACATCCAGTCCAATGCACTTGGCTCCGGCAGCCGCAGCCTCACCATCAAACACGAACTCAACCTCAAAGGTATTCCCGTCCATACGGAATGTATACACATTGCCATTGTCATGCTCCAAAAAAGCCTTCCAACCCTTGGGGCCGATTGTAATGTATGGAACTCCCTTTTGTAAAGCAACAACAGCTCCGCCAAAAAGAGCATCCTTGTTGTACTCGCCAACAATTGAAGAAAGTTGCGGTGCCGGCTTTAACTCCCTCTCTGCCTGTTTTTTGTCCTTGGATTTTTGACCATTGCGCGAAGACTCCAACCACTCATCGTAATACATGGCATTGTAATCCTTGTCGGGAAACCCTTTGTATAAATCTATCATCCTGCGCATTATGGCATAACGCGGATAGGCAGGCGCCTCCGAATTGACCAGGATCACAAAGCCGAGGTCGTGCTCCGGCACAAAAGCAGCCAAAGTGGTGAACCCCCATGTGGTACCGGTATGGAAATAGAGTCTGTAACGACTGTTCTGCTCAACAAACCAGCAATGACCATAAAGGGTGATCCTTGCAGAGTCCTGCGAAGTGATGGTATGCCCTTTGCGCACATACTCCATCTGCTCACGGGAAATCACCTGTTTGCCGTCAACCAACCCCTTGTTCAAATGGAATAGCAGGTACTTGGCCATATCCTCTGCTGTGGAGCTGATGGATCCGGCAGGGCCTACAACCGACAACCAATGCAGAGCCTGCTCCGACCCGAACAAAGGATTCACCGCAACCGAATCCACCCAGGTGCTGTCGGTCAATGCCGCTCCCTTTTTGTACACAAACTCGTGAGGGGTGGCGACATTTGAAAAAGCAGCAAACTCCTCACCGGTAACACGGCTGTCATTCATGCCAAGGGGAGTAAAAATCCTTTCACGGACATTATCTTCCCAACTCTTTCCGGTAAGCTTCTCAATTATCTTTGAAGCAATTATAAATGTTATATTATTATACTCGTACGAACCGCGCAGACTGTACTTAGGTTTCAACAACCCAAGCATCCGGTAAATATGCTCCCTCTCATAACCCATGTTGGGAATGTAGGTACCAAGCTGGCCCTGCAATCCTGTATGGTGTGTCATAATATCCTTTACCTGCAGATTCTCCTCAACCCACCTGTCGTACATACGGAAATCCGGCAAAATGTTCTTAACCGTATCGTCCCAGCTGAGGCGACCCTCTGCAACCAACGAAGCCATAACGGCAGCAGTGAATGATTTGGAAACAGATCCAATCTGGAACAGAGTCCCGGAATCGACAGCATCGTCCTTTCCCTTCTCCTTGACCCCGAAACCATTGGAATATATCATTTTACCATCTTTCACCACGGCAAAGGCCATTCCGGGAATCTGCCAGGTTTGCTGCACCTCTTTGAGGTAATCAACTGTTTTTGCGATAATGGCTGCATTGTCCTGTGCTTTTGCAGGTGTTACAAAAAAAAGCAAGGATAAGATACATAAAGCCGATAATTTTTTCATAAATATTGCTTTTAGGTTACAAATTGCATGTTCCAAGCACTTTTTAAAAAAGTAAAAAACAAAGATAATATAAAAATGGCGTTCCTAATTACTATATTTGCACCATGGCAAAAGTTAAGAAAGCATGGTTTTGCACCTCCTGCGGCAACGAGAGTGCAAAGTGGATGGGGCAATGTCCCGCTTGCGGTGAGTGGAACACGCTGGTGGAGGAGATCGTGAGCAAAGAGAGCAATGCAACCGGCTCAAGGTCTGTTAGTTTTTTGCCAATCACCAACCCAAGACCACAACCCCTCTCCCAAATATCATTCAATGCAGAGGAACGCATCTCCCTTGGAAACCAAGAACTGGACCGCATACTGGGCGGAGGATTGGTAGCCGGCTCCATGATATTGCTGGGCGGAGAACCCGGGATAGGCAAATCCACCCTCTCCCTGCAGATCCCCCTCCACAACCCAACCCTCAAAACCCTCTATGTTTCGGGAGAAGAGAGCCCCAGGCAAATCAAACTCAGGGCCCAAAGACTGGGCGGAGAACACGACAACTGTTTTATCCTGAGCGAAACCCTGTTGGAAAACATCCTCAACCGAGCCAAAGAGAGCCAACCCCAGCTCATTATAATAGACTCTATCCAGACCATCTACTCCCAAACCCTGGAAAGCTCTCCCGGGTCGGTCTCACAAGTGAGAGAAAGCGCAGCAATGCTGCTAAAATATGCCAAAGAGACAAACACCCCGGTCATACTCATAGGGCACATCACCAAAGATGGTTCAATAGCAGGGCCAAAAATACTGGAACACATAGTAGATGTAGTGCTCCAGTTCGAAGGCGATACCCGCCACTCCTACCGAATATTGCGAAGCATCAAGAACCGCTTTGGCTCTACGGCAGAGCTGGCCATTTTCGAGATGATCAACACCGGACTCAGGGAGGTAAGCAACCCCTCCGAAATGCTCATCCCAATGCACTCCGAGCACCTTTCGGGAATTGCAATCGCAGCCATGCTGGACGGCACAAGGCCCTTTCTCATAGAAACCCAGGCGCTTGTAAGCACAGCCGCCTACGGCACACCCCAAAGGTCGGCAACCGGATTCGATGTGAGGCGCACAAACATGCTGCTGGCAGTACTGGAAAAAAGAGCCGGGTTCAAGCTCGCTGCCAAGGATGTATTCCTCAACATGGCCGGAGGGCTCAAAGTTACCGACCCGGCCTGCGACATGGCCGTTGTATGTGCAATCCTCTCATCCAACTTCGATACCGCCATCTCCCAAAAATACTGCTTTGCCGCAGAGGTTGGGCTGAGCGGTGAAATTCGCCCCGTGGCCCAGATAGAGAGAAGGATAGCAGAGGCCGAAAAGCTGGGGTTCCAAAAAATATTCATATCGGCATACAGCAACATTGGCAACACTATATCAAAATCGTCAAAAAAAATTAAAATCGTAGAGGTAAATGATATCCCGCACCTTGTTCGGGCCCTTTTCAACCAGGATTAAACTTTATAGCCGGCATAAACACCTGGCAAAAGCACCTGAAATTTTAATACAAACAGCAGAAGATTGATTAAATGCAATACTTTGGAGAACTGATATCAATAGCAGTAGCGGTATCCTGGATGTTTACCGCTCTCTTTTTTGAATTTGCAGGCAAACGCATAGGTTCGTTGTCGGTGAACCTGCTGAGGCTGCTCTTTGCCTTTTTCCTATTGGGAGGAATGCTTTACTTTACAACAGGTTCAATGCTTCCCGTTGCCGCCGACGGCAAAACATGGTTATGGATGTCCCTCTCGGGACTGGTGGGGTTTGTCTTTGGCGATATGTGCCTCTTTTACTCCTATATAATCATAACCGCCAGGTTTTCACAACTTTTGATGACCCTTGCCCCACCCTTTGCAGCACTTTTCGGATGGATGCTTTTGGCAGAGAAAATGTCTCCCATGGGTTTTTTGGGAATGACAGTTACCCTTACAGGAATTGCAATTTCCATACTCAAACGTAACAGCAAACCACAACAGAACCAAGACTCTACACTCATTGCCGGCACCAGTAACCTTACAGTTGTCACCTGTTGCGACAAGGACAAAAAGAACGGCTTCCTTAACAAACTCAAACCCAATGTCTCCCTACACCTTCCCCTCAAAGGGGTGCTGCTTGGTATCGGAGGAGCCCTGGGCCAAGGTCTTGGAATTGTTTTGTCCAAACACGGGATGAACTTTTATGCAGAGTCTGCAGCCGGCACCGAAGCTGCCCAGTATATACCCTTTGCCGCCACCCAAATAAGGATAATCACCGGAGCAATAGGCTTCGCACTCATAATCCTGCTTACAGGACGAGGCAAGATATTCATGGAGGGGCTCCGCGACAGCAAAGCTTTAAAGGCAATATTCGGAGGGGCAATCTTTGGTCCGTTCCTGGGCGTATCACTCTCGCTCATGGCTGTGCAGCACACCAATACCGCAATTGCCTCTACAATAATGGCCACAACCCCAATCATCATCCTTATCCCCTACGTGCTTTTTTACAAGAAAAAAGTCACATGGACAGAACTTGCCGGGGCCATACTTAGCGTAGGCGGCGTTGCACTATTCTTTTTGTAACAAAAAATTCTCAATGTTGTCCGGTGTTACCAAAGTAAAGGAACTACCCGGATAATTGTCCAAAAAAAGTTTTGGACTCTTGTATTTGGCCAAAGGATTGTACTTGAATTCGAATGAATCTATTGCACCATCTCCTTCCTCTATGTAATCGATCTCTTTTTGATCTGTAGTGCGCCAAAACCAGCTATTGCGCCATAGCAAACCATATTCAAGTCTCTTTTTCCTTTCGGATATAATAAAATTTTCCCAAAGTGCACCAATATCACTTCTGTTCTCTGCAAATGAGAAATCGGCTATGACAGCATTGCGTATCCCATTGTCATAAAAATAGATTTTCTTACTGCTTTTCAGCTCATTCCTTAAGTTTCGGCTAAAGGAACCCAAACGGAAAATCACATAACATTGCTCCAAAAGAAGAACATACTTTTCTACTGTCTTTGAATCCAATTGACACATCTGACCCAACTCCGAATATGACACCTGATTGCCAACCTGATATGCGATCGCTTGCAATAGCTTCATAAGCTTTTCAGGCTTCTTGATTTGCTCCCACATCAATATATCTTTATAAAGATAGCTGTCCGACAGCTGTTTCAGGATTTCCTTTTCCCTCCCGGGGTTGTTAGATACATCAGGATAATATCCATAGACCAGCCTGTGAGGAATTAATCTTTTTTCTTCCATTAATCCATGGTGAGCAACCATCTCTCCAAAAGAGAGAGGATACATTTTATATTCCCACTTGCGACCTGTAAGGGGTTCGTTGATTTCATTGGCCAGGTCAAATGAAGAGCTTCCCGTGGCTATCAACTGAATATCGGGGAGTTGATCTACTACAAGCTTGAGTTTTATACCAATATCCTTAATCCTCTGAGCTTCGTCTATTATCAGGTATTTCTTACCTGCACAAATATACTTAAGCCTGGTAGAAGAAATGTTCTCAAAAAGATTTTGGACATCCAGTTCGTCTCCATTCAGCCACAATGAGTCCCCGGACCACCCAAAAAGTTCTTTTAACAAAGTAGTCTTACCTACCTGCCTGGCCCCCATCAAAACAATTGCTTTGCCGGTGTTTATCCTGTCTTTAATGATTTTTTCCAGAAAGCGATGTACCATATTTAATCTATTTCCAGTAAAACTACAATATTTTTGGATTTGAATCCACAAAAACAGCAATATTTTTGGATTCTACTCAGTAACCAGCATTATCACGGGGTTGGATTCATCGGTCAGGGTGGCGGCAATCCTCTTCATCTCTGCAGAGTTACACTCTTTAGCCGCCTCTATGAAATCAATCGCCTGGATAATGGCTATCATTTGCCCGTCGCGGGACACATGCAGAGGCCAAAACGAAGGACCTCCGTCTATGTCATTTTCCAACCGCCCAAGCAACGACTTTGCCTCTCCGGTGGATTTATCGAAAAGTACCCTGGTGAGCATTTCGCTGCTTTTTGAGGTCCTGTACTTTCCAAAATTGAATGTAAGGAACAGATGATTTTTGGACTCGCGGGTAAATGTTGATACTTGTTTAATTAAATTGCCTCCAAATTCATCTTTCATGCCTGCATACTGGCCGTAATCAATTACATAAGCAAGTTTGGGTATAGTATCATCTGGCTTGTAAGCCATAATTGTATCCTTCGAAGGATTGGTTATCATCAACCGGCTGCCAAACCTGTAAGGGAAAGCAAAAG
Source organism: Bacteroidia bacterium (assembly GCA_009929175.1). Lineage (GTDB taxonomy): Bacteria > Bacteroidota > Bacteroidia > Bacteroidales > UBA932 > Bact-08. Next base: position 7,462 of record SABC01000068.1, read on the forward strand.
CTCTGCTTTCCACTACAGAAAAAATCATATCCCCCTGTTTAACATTTTGTGCTTTTAGCTCTTTATACTCACTGTTTTTGTAATCATCCGGAATTTCTCCAATCAGTTTTCCGGTACTGTCCAAATAAACCAAATCACATACATCTGTGCCAAACCTGGAAATTGCACAAATATATTTATTGCCAAGTTTTTTGATAAAATTAACCTCAAAAGTCTTCTCTTCAAACCTGTCCAACTGCACAACATTTACAGAGCCATCTTTATGGTACTCTATGAGTTTATCCAAATCGAACAACAACTCTGCACCTTTTTCATAGTCGTAATCAAAAGAGAACCCGGTCAATGTGGCGAACTCCCCAAACGCCCTGCCTTGCCTGCCAACACTGCCCAGGTATTTACCTTCCGGTGAAAAACGGCTTAGTTTTTTCGCCCCCATGTCGGGCAGGTAAATCACATTATTCTCGATGTGGGCATGTATCACATTGCCTACCAACGATTCCTGGCTGGTTTCCAAAGGAATATAGAGCACCTTGGAGGCCACTTCGCTAAGCTTCACAACCTGCTCACTGCCAATTAACGGTTCCACATAAACAGTTTTGACACCTTCGGCCTCGGGAACAGCCTCGCCGCCTTTACAAGAGGCAACAAACAAAATTACGGCAATTACAAATAATTTTTTCATGTGATTGATTTATTAGAAGTTTACACTAATATTTTTAAAGTTACAATATTTTTAAATTTGAATCCACAAAAACAGTAATATTTTTAGATACTACTCAGTAACCACAATATCACATGTTTGTTGCTGCACTTAAGAAAATGAACAAGGTAAAAACATGCGGTGAATAAATGGTCTAATTCCCGCAAATTATGCGGCGAATATTTGTTATGCGGCGAAAAAGATTGCAAAAGTTTCGTCCGATACAGCCTTGCGGGATATCCAAGACCTTATGGGCAAAGGAATTCTGCAGAAAGAGGCGCAAGGCGGGCGAAGCACAAGCTACGAATTGATTATTGATTAAAAAGAATATGATTTTGAATTTCTCTTTTGGATAATCATACTTTTTCATATAACTTCGCCGCTGCATTGGCGCCCTTAGGGGCTTAATAGGGAATGCCGTGAAAATCGGCAACAGTTCCCGCTGCTGTGAGTTCCATTTATCTTTAGACACAATGTCACTGCCGGTTTGGTTACGGTGGGAAGGCGTCAAAAGAGGAACGAGTCAGAAGACCTGCCCATGCCTCGGATTTTACAGACTACGGGCAATGGTCGGGTAATTTGGCGGTTTTCCATGGCACATTGTGTCCGCCTGCTGTAAAATTCGATTGTTTATTATTAACAATTAAACTGCAGCGAAATGGAAAAATTCCGCAAACAATTTCCTTCATTTTCTACACTGGTTATCCTGTGCTGCCTTGCCTTACTTGCTCTGCATAAACCTGCATATTCGCAGGAAACAGGTGATAGTACAAAAGTACATCTGATTCCCGAAGCAATTGTTTCGGCAAAAAAAACACAGGCAGAGATTGTTCCTGTGCAGGAGCTTTCGGGTAAACAGCTGCAGAGGCTGAGTGCTCATTCGGTTGCCGATGCAATAAGATACTTTTCGGGGGTGCAGATAAAGGATTATGGAGGGATAGGAGGCTTGAAGACCGTAAACATCCGCAGCATGGGAAGTCACCATGTCGGAGTATTCTACGATGGTCTGGAAATTGGCAATGCACAAAACGGAGTGGTTGACCTTGGGAAATTTTCGCTTGACAATATGGAGGCTATCTCCGTTTACAACGGCCAAAAGAGCTCTATCTTCCAACCGGCAAAAGACTTTGCCTCTGCAAGTTCTATATAT
>SABC01000069.1 GCA_009929175.1 Bacteroidia bacterium
TGTCGGTCGCTTGCCTTAACCAAGAATCTGCTACCACAGCCCAACAAATGGTTGTTTTTGTCACAAGACAAGACCTTTATAAACAAAGGGCTAAGAAGTTGATTAAACTGGAAACCACCAATGTCTTAAAAAACAGCCCAAAGGAAAAACAGGAAAAGAGAGTGAAAACCTGGCAGTTATACTATGGCAAAGTAATTCCGCTACTCTATTCCAGATTTTTTGGAATATGGGGAGCATTCCGTAAAGCCATATTTTCAATTGTAGGACTCTTTAGACCTGTCACCTACCAGGTTTCCGAATGTGATATGAAAGTGGTAGTCCATAAAACCTGCGCATTGGCGGCCCAAACATTCATGCTGGCCATGGCCAACGAGGGTTACGACACTTGCCCTATGGAGGGGCTGGACAGCAGACGGGTAAAACGCATTCTTAACCTCCCGCAAGGAGCTGGTATCAACATGGTTGTCTCATGTGGCATAAGGGATTCAAAAGGCGTTTGGGGAGACAGGATGAGGATCCCGTTTGACCAAATATATAAAAGGATTTAGCTATTAAACCGGCAGGATGGGAAAAATCAATCATACGACAAACAGGGTACTCATATTTACACTGGTTTGGATTTTGGCAATCCTCTCCCCCATTCCGCTTAATGCCCAGTTCAGCAGCAACTCATCCACACAAAATAAAATAACCTTCAAAGGGCAACTCTCTGCATACACCCACTACAACCCAAACAACCAATACCAGTGGTGGAACGGAGCAAGATATATCCCGCAGCTTAACTACCAGGTACCGGGCAAAAGCAAAGTATTGCTGGATTTCGAAGCCTGTGCAAACATTTACGGAAACCTTGGGATGGACGGGTTCAAATATTTCAATGCAGAGGGTCAAATCAAACCCTACCGAGCATGGGCAAGGATCTCTGCAAACCAATTCGAACTTAGGGCCGGTCTGCAAAAAATCAATTTTGGATCTGCCTCAATGCTACGGCCACTCATGTGGTTCGACCAAGTAGACCCTCGTGACCCCCTGCAACTTACAGACGGGGTATGGGGAGTACTCGGGAGATACTATTTCCTGAACAACGCAAATATCTGGATTTGGATGCTATACAGCAACGATAATCCAAAGGGATGGGAATCCGTCACTACCCATAGCTCCTCTCCAGAATTTGGTGGTCGTGTCCAATATCCTGCAGGCAAAGGGGAAGTAGCTTTTTCTTACCACCACAGGATTGCAGACGGAAGGAGTTTACCACAAAACAATATATGGGAGCCACAGAATTACCCGGACAAAATAGCAGAAAACCGCATTGGAATTGATGCAAAATTCGACTGGGTGGTTGGATGGTGGGCAGAGGCTTCCTGGACAAACATGAGGGAAGATACCGGCCTGCTAACCAACCAGCACCTGCTGAACTTAGGGGCAGACTACACTTTTGCCATTGGCAACGGACTAACCGTCACCTATGAACAACTCATAGCTTCGTTTGATCGGAAACCATTCCAATTCAAAGAACCTATCACATTTTCGGCAATCAATGCAATGTACCCGTCCGGGCTTTTGGACCGGTTTAGTATAATAACCTACTTTGACTGGACAAACAAATCACCATACTTTTTTATAAACTGGCAAAGGCAATTCAACAAACTTACACTAAACCTTATGGGATACTCAAACCCAAAGGAGTACCGCATACCTTCACAAAACCGTGCACAAAATCTTTTTGCAGGTACCGGAATCCAGCTTATGCTTATATATAACCACTAAACAACTGTCATTCAAAACCAAATAAAAATGGAAAAAAGAGCAATCATCCAGATCGAGAACTTGGTAAAAGCCTTTCCAATGGGAAAATCCCAATTCGTGGCTCTAAACAACATCAACCTTACATTCAACGAGGGAGAATTCACCGGCCTGGTGGGGCCCAGTGGCTCCGGTAAAACAACCCTGCTTAACATCATAGGTTCGCTGGACACACCAACTTCGGGGTCTGCCAATGTTTTAGGGCACTCAATCGGAACCCTTACTGCAAAGGAGGCCGCCCGCCTAAGGAAAGAGAGTCTGGGATTCATTTTCCAAAGCTACAACCTTTTACAGGTACATACTGTATTCGAAAACGTAGAGTTCCCACTGCTATTGTTAAAAACAGATCCCGCAAAAAGGAAAAAGATGGTGATGGAGGCCCTGGAATGGGTAGGGCTGACAAGCAAGGTTAACTCAAAGCCACCACAACTATCGGGAGGAGAGTGCCAAAGGGTAGCCATTGCCAGGGCCATGGTAAAGAAACCAACACTGGTACTGGCAGACGAGCCAACCGCCAACCTGGATGCCGCCAACTCACACAACATACTGCAAACCATGGAACGGTTAAACAAAGAGCTCAAAACCACCTTCCTGTTTGCAACACACGACCAAAAAGTGATAGACTACCTCAAACGTAAAGTATACCTGCTGGACGGAGAGGTAGATAAAACCACAATACAATGAAAACGGCATTCAAACTGGCATACCGGAACCTGATTGGAGCCGGGATGCGCACTTGGCTAAATGTGATTGTTTTGTCCTTTTCTTTTGTAGTCATAATCTGGCTAAAAGGAATAATGGTTGGCTGGGACCACCAGGCAAAGACAGACATGACCAATTGGGAGATAGGCGGAGGACAATACTGGCACCAGCAGTATGACCCATTCGATCCGTTCACACTTGCAGGGAGCCACTCACCAATCCCTTCACAGTTCAAAGAAGAGATTGCCATAGGAGATATGGAACCCATTTTGGTTATCCAAGGGACAATCTACCCTCAGGGACGTATGCAATCTGCAATTATAAAGGGAATCAATCCAGAACAAACAATTTTCTTGCTGCCAACCCATACCCTGGACACCTCAACCACAGCACTGCCCGCATTCATCGGGCACAGTATGGCAAACAGCATGAACCTCTCCAAAGGCGATTATCTGACAATACGTTGGAGGGATGCACAAGGAACATTTGATGCAACAGAAATTGTGATTGCAGAGGTGTTCACAAGCAATGTGCCTGCAGTTGAAACCGGGCAGGTTTATGTACCCCTGGACAAACTATGGGAGATGACCGGGCTGCAAGGAGAGGCAACTCTTTTGACCTACCGCAATCCCGACACGCAACGGGCAGAGGCCCAACGATCTTGCTATTACCAATACAACCTCATTGATGGAGGAGCTCTCTGCACAATACCCAAATATTGACTGGTCTGCCAGGATTCTATTCGGTGGACTTGTAGATGTCCCGGGAGAAGATGGTGAAACCAAATCCCAAGGACCCTCCACAGGTATGGCGGTAGATTTGCTGTCGCCAAACAGTCTTGAACCAAAAAGGCTGAACATAGAAAATTCCATTGTAAGAGGCAGGATGGTTCAAAACCAAGGAGAGGCCTTGCTTGCAGAGGAGTTTGCACAAAAACTGGAGGTAAACCCGGGGGAGCAGATAACGCTCATAGGCTCTACAATGTACGGAAGCATGTCCATGTACAATTTCACTGTTGCCGGAACAATTGCATTCGGTATAGAGGCAATGGACAGGGGGGCAATAATCATTGACCTGGAAGATGCACGGTTGGCAATGGATATGTACGATAGTGCCGGAGAAATTATAGGACTTTTTAAAACAGGTTATTACAACAATGAAACAGCTCTGGGGATATCCACAAGGTTCAACCAAAACTACCTGGAAAGCAATGATGACTATGACCCGATTATGAAATCGCTCACACAACAGGACAACATGGGTCAACTGGTGGGAATGCTGGATGTCTGGAGCATCTACATAATTTCTGTATTCATTTTTGCAATGGCATTGGTATTATGGAACGCAGGATTGCTGGGCGGGTTGAGGCGGTATGGCGAATTTGGAGTACGCCTTGCAATGGGAGAAGAGAAAAGCCACGTATACCTCACACTTATATATGAATCTGTGTTCATCGGAATTGCCGGATCGGTAATTGGCACCGGTATAGGGTTGGCAATAGCAGCCATCATTCAGGAAAACGGCATAGACATCTCTGGAATGATGGAGGGATCTGCATTGATGTTCCCATCCCAAATAAAGACCCGGATAACACCTGCAGATTACTATATTGGTTTTATCCCCGGGCTTTTTTCTACAGTTGTGGGGGCAATGCTGGCAGGGATTGGAATTTTCAAACGCAAAACATCTCAACTATTTAAAGAACTAGAAGCATAAAAACACATCAATATGAAATGTTTATTTACTCTTATATTAACAATTTGTTCACTCACTGGCTTTGGTCAGGAGCAGGCAAAATCAATCCTGGAAAAGGTAGACCTCAATATGTCTGCAAACAGCCGTGTCTTTGAATCAACAATGACAATCCACGGCAAAAGGAACAGCCGTTCAATAACTTCCAGGTCCTATGTAGTAGGCTCGCAAAAATCCTTTACAGAATACCTTTCACCTCCCCGCGAACAAGGAACCAAAATGCTCAAGTTAGAAGAACAACTATGGATCTACTCCCCCTCTACCGACCGCACCATCCAAATCTCAGGCCATATGTTGCGGCAATCTGTAATGGGGTCGGACCTCTCCTACGAAGATATGATGGAAGACCGCAAGCTGACAGAGATTTACAATTCCAAAATCACAGGGCAGGAACAGATAGGCCAACGGAAAACCTGGGTACTGGAACTTACCGCCAAAACAGACGATATTGCCTATGCTACCCGTAAACTATGGGTAGATACCGAAAGATATATCCCACTTAAAGAGGAGCTTTACGCAAAAAGCGGCAAACTACTCAAACAATCAGTTATGAGCGATGTAGAAAGAGTTGGGGGAAGGTGGTTCCCAAAGACCATATTTTACAAAGACATGCTCAAACAAGGAAGTGAGGGCACGGAGTTCAAGATTACAAAAATCCAGTTTGATACAGAAATTCCGGAACATCTATTCTCTAAAGCTGCACTTAAGCTTTAGGCAATAACGCTCAAACAGACAATTTAAAGTCTTAACAATTTGCCGACTCAAGGGTTATAGTATAGATATAACCCTTATTTTTTTGTATATTACAAACTCGAATCATATAAAACATATTTTATGGAAAACAATCCCCAAAAAGAGAGCAAATGCCCCGTTACCGGAGCAACCGGGAAACATACCATAGGGGCACCTGGCACCAGTAACAAAGATTGGTGGCCCAACAAACTCAACTTGAACATACTCAGGCAACACTCCAACCTTTCCGATCCCATGGATAAGGATTTTGACTATGCCAAAGAATTCAATAGCCTGGATCTTAAAGCTGTAAAGGCGGACCTGCAGAAACTTATGACCGATTCACAGGATTGGTGGCCTGCCGATTACGGGCACTACGGGCCACTATTCATAAGGATGGCATGGCACAGCGCAGGAACTTACAGGACTATTGATGGAAGAGGCGGAGCAGGAAGAGGTCAACAACGTTTTGCCCCTCTTAACAGCTGGCCCGACAATGTGAGCCTTGACAAGGCACGCAGGCTGTTATGGCCAATCAAGCAAAAATATGGCAAGAAAATCTCATGGGCAGACCTCATGATCCTTGCCGGAAATGTGGCATTGGAATCAATGGGCTTCAAAACAATCGGGTTTGCCGGAGGCCGTGCAGATGTGTGGCAGGCCGACGAAGATGTATACTGGGGTTCCGAGACCAAATGGCTTGCCAATGACGAGCGCAAGTTGGACAAAGATGAGGTGGCAAACCCTCTGGCTGCAATTCAGATGGGTCTTATTTACGTCAACCCCGAAGGTCCCGATGGTGTTCCGGATCCATTGGCAGCAGCCAAGGATATCCGCAATACATTTGCGAGGATGGCCATGAATGACGAGGAAACTGTAGCTCTTATAGCTGGTGGCCATACCTTTGGGAAAACCCACGGAGCTGCCAGTGCAGACCACGTTGGAGCTGAGCCCGAAGCTGCCGGACTGGAACAGCAGGGACTAGGTTGGAAAAACTCGCATGGTACCGGCAAAGGCGGCGATACTATCACCAGCGGATTGGAGGTGATCTGGACCCAGACTCCTACCAAATGGAGTTACTACTTCTTTGACAATCTCTTCAACTTCGAATGGGAACTCACCAAAAGCCCGGCCGGAGCATACCAATGGGAGGCAAAAGGGGCCGGTAAAATCATGCCCGATGCCCATGACAAAAGCAAACGTCACTACCCCACCATGCTCACTACCGACCTCTCCCTCAAGGTAGATCCTGTTTATGAGAAGATTTCCCGCAGGTTTTACGAACACCCCCTGGAGTTTGCCGAAGCTTTTGCAAAGGCTTGGTTTAAGCTGACCCATCGCGACATGGGCCCTCGCAGCCGTTATCTGGGTTCCGAAGTCCCTGCAGAAGAGTTCCTGTGGCAAGACCCTATTCCTGCAGTTAACCACCCGCTTGTTGATCAAAATGACATAAAATCACTTAAATCCAAAATTTTGGAATCAGGTCTTACTGTTTCCCAGCTGGTTACCACAGCATGGGCCTCTGCCTCTACCTTCCGTGGTTCAGACAAACGGGGCGGTGCAAATGGGGGAAGAATAAGACTTGCACCTCAAAAAGATTGGGAAGTGAACAACCCTGCAGAGCTTAAAAAAGTGCTGGCAAAACTTGAGGCAATACAAGAGGAGTTCAACAAAGCCCAAAAAGATGGCAAAGCAATTTCAATTGCCGACCTCGTTATCCTGGCAGGATGTGCAGGGGTAGAAAAAGCAGCCAAAGATGCCGGATTTGAGATTACGGTCCCGTTTACCCCCGGCAGAACAGATGCTACACAGGAACAAACAGATATTGAAAACTTTGCAGTACTGGAACCTTTGGCAGACGGATTCCGCAACTACCAAAAATTCAAGTTCAAAAGTTCACCCGAAGAGTTACTGATAGACAAAGCACAGCTGCTCACACTCACTGCACCCGAGATGACAGTACTTCTTGGAGGAATGAGGGTTTTGGGCACCAACTTCGACAACTCAAAACACGGCCTCTTTACAGAAAGACCGGGCAAACTTACGAACGACTTTTTCGTTAACCTGCTGGACATGTCAACCTCATGGACCCCGGTAACCGAAGAGAGAGAGCTTTACGAAGGTAGAGACCGCAAAACCGGCAAACTAAAATGGACAGCCACCCGCGTAGACCTCATCTTTGGCTCACATGCCGAGCTCCGGGCAATTGCAGAGGTATACGCCAGTACAGATGGTCAGGAAAAATTTGTCAAAGATTTCGTGTCTGTCTGGAACAAGATAACATCCCTCGGATAAATTAACAAGTATTTATAAATTACCTAATTATGGAAATCATTGGAACCCTACTAATTGGTGCGATAGCCGGATGGCTGGGCAGCAGATTATATCAAGGAAATGGCCTTGGACTACTTGGTAATATAGTTGTGGGCCTTATTGGCAGTTTTGTTGGTTACTGGCTTCTGGGAAAACTCGGAATCAGCCTCGGAACAGGATGGCTCGGAGCAATTTTGACAGGAGCAATTGGAGCAATAATTATATTATTCCTGATAAACTTAGTTATCAAAAGAAAGTAGCATCCCTCGGATAAATTAACAACTTGCAGAAAATGTGTCCTTTGCAGCTTTCGGGTGATAACCAGAAAGTTGCGGGACACATTTATTAGATATACTTACAACTCGTTGATTTCCTTAGCTTACAACTTGTAATTACGTTTAGGATTTTTAGGATAACGCCCCTCCTTTACTCTCTCTGCCTGCTCAAATACCTCCTTAATGCTCCATAGGCACGAAAAGCCAAGGACTCCCAATGCTGCAGAGACGATTATGTTTGCTGTAAAGATCGAAAATACAACTGCTCCCAACCCCGCAAGCAGGAACAAAATCCAGCTCCTTACTCCTAAATAATACTCTGCCTTGATTACCAACGGATGAAAAACACCTATTATCACAAACGTGATAACCCCTATTATTATTCCTATAAAATTATGCATCTCTCGGATAAATTAATTATGCATCTCTCGGATAAATTAACAATCAAGTAAAAACTTATAATAAATACCAAAAACACTACACCCAAATATATAACACTCTAATTAGCTTTTAGTTGTTAATTTATCCGAGAGATGAATCCTGTACAACATATATAACACTCTAATTAGCTTTTAGTTGTTAATTTATCCGAGAGATGAATCCTGTAAGCACCTCTATCAGATGGCTATTCACAGGTAAATTTGGATTAGAATAGGATGCAATGTTTTCGTTCCTGTCGCCTTCGATTGTTTTAAGGACATGGTTCATTCTGCTGATAGTCACAAATTTTTTGTCTGGGATTGATGCGTGCAGAGCCTCTGCTTCTTGGATATCTATCTGGATATCATTTGCTCCCTGGATAATCAAAATTGGTGTCCTGGCAGAACGGACAAGCTCGGCAGGGTCAAACCGTAACCACGAAATCATATATGGCTGGACCGATTGACGGAACAACGAGTTGAGATAAGGAGGGACACTTTTTACCATATGACCTCCCTTGAGACTATCCAGTATCTCATTGAACTGAACGTAAGCAGCCTCCGGTAATTGAGGTTTTACCTGCTTTCTTAACACTACATCTATCGGATTCCCGGCACCGCATAATGAAACAAAGCCTTTCACATCCCTCTTTTGGGCCGCAATCAACCCAAGCAGGGAACCCTCACTATGACCTATCAAATATATCTTTTTGTACCCTATGCTTTTAAAGTAATCTATCAAAACCACCACATCATCTGCAAAACGTTCAAATGTAAGGAGAGACTCATCAAGTCCGGAATAAGCACTTTTGGCAACTCCTCTTTTGTCAAATCTCACAGTAGCAATGTTGTTTTTAACCAGCTCGTCCGACAAGAACAGCAAGCTGTTGTTGACCATATTCTTCTGATTTCCATTAAGGTCTGTTGGACCAGAACCGGCAATAATTATTGCCAAGGAGTTCTTTTTTACTTTCCCGGGCTTGCAGAGGACAGTATGAAGTTTTACACCATCGGCGTCAATATACAAAGTATCCGCCGATTGAGCCACAGAAATGGAGGCATACAGCAACAACGCTGCAAAAAAGATTAATCTCTTCATAATGATTTAATGTTTAAAAGTAGGACCCCGTTTGTTGATTTTTTCTATATGGTCATCTAGTACTGATGCGTTAAAAATTATCAAACAAAGTTGGTTCTTTGAAATCCTGATTTTGAATGAGTGGTTGTGGTGTTGTCACGAGTGTCTTTAGTTCTGTTTTTACCAAAGCATAGACCTTAATGAGA